>CASEDW010000165.1 GCA_949286775.1 uncultured Eubacteriales bacterium
CGGCCATTACAGTCATTGCCATCTGTGGCGTGCACATGCTTACAACCAAAGCTGCAGTAAACATTCGAAGCGCAGTTTTGTTTTTCATAATTTAAATTCTCCTTTTTATTCTTTTTAGCCGCTTCAACTAACTTATATATGCATAATCGCAATATGGTTAGCATCAGCTAACTTTTGTTGTGAAAAAAACGCCTTTTGTAAGGCAACATTAAAATAATATCATTTTTATTTTTTCGCAAGTCACCGTTTGTCCCATTTTTGTGACAAATAAAGAATAATTTGAATCAAATAGCACTAAAACCGGCGTTATATGCTTATTTTTTGTCTTAACCAAGAGACAAAAAATATATTTTCTTAATCTTTTTAAATTATCAAAGTGAATACAGCTTCAGATTCAGGCATATGTTTAGTTCCTACTGAACAGCGCATTTTAATCCAAACGCTGCCATGCAGTATCTGGCCGATACCTGAACCTATATTCAAAAATGAAACGGCGTCAACAGGAATACATAAATATTCTCCATCTTCCTGAGCCGGTTTAAAATCCTCTCTGTCCCTGTATTGCAGATTTCTTACTTTTCCGTTCATCATCATGCCGGTAGAAAGAGATTCATGAGAAATCTCCAAAGGTTTCAAACGTATAATTCCTTTTCCATCCTTTACAACGAGACTGCATGGATGTTCAAATCCTTCATTTGCCATAGAAAGATTTTTTCCATTTACCATATGCTCACGATAAATAAGAAACGGAAAACGGTACTCGCCATCTTTTAAATAACTGCATAGAACTTCTCCGTTAAAACTTCTTCTTTTTCGAAGAGAATATTTGGCATGATATCTCTGCTCTGAATTCTTAATTGTCTCATACCCGGCTTCAGAACTGAAAAGCGCCCATATATAAGAATCATGCTCCGCGTTATCAATATCCAGCCCTTCATACAAAAGATGATTCAATATAGTATTAGTCCGTTCTTCATAATATGAAGCCATTTTTCTTCCCGCTTCCGTAAGGACAGGTCGTCTGTTATCTGTTCTGTCCAGCAGGCCTTCTTTTTCCATTGCTATAAGTTCACGGCTTATTTTTTGTTTTCCCTCTCCCAGCATTTTTGAAAGACCTGTTACAGTACATAATGATGAAATCTCATTTTGAAAGCATAATAAAATACGAAGTTTTAATATGTCAGGTGTTTCCGCCAATTTTATCCCTCCCTCAAATCAAGTTAGCAACAACTAACTTATACAGCTATCTAAATGGAATGTCAATAACATTCTTATTCCCAATCAAAATATTTATTTCTGAATTTTATATTGTCTCAAACAGCTGATTTCCTCATCTGTCAGTTCTCTGAAACACCCCTTTTCGAGTTTTTCATCAAGTACAAGGCTTCCCATACTCAGGCGTTTTAAATATAAAACAGGTTTTCCTACCGCTTCCATCATTCTTTTGACCTGGTGAAATTTTCCCTCGTGTATCGTCAGCAGAAGTTCAGTTCTGTCAGCGGCTTTGTCATAAGAAATAAGCTTAGCTTTCGCCGGAAGCGTTTTCTTTTCCTCCCCTATGTCCACGCCCTCTGAAAGAGTTGTTAAATCCTCAGCCTCCACCTTTCCGTCCGCGATAAGATAATAAGTCTTGTCCACATGCTTTTTAGGTGAAAGAAGACTGTGAGCGAGAGCTCCGTCGTCAGTTATCAAAAGAAGACCTTCTGTATCTTTGTCAAGTCTTCCGACGGGAAAAAGATTCTTATGGGATACCCCTTTTAAAAGATCAAGAACGGTCTCCTGATTTTTATCTTCCGTTGCGGACAGAACGCCTGCAGGCTTATAAAGCATATAATAGTGAAATTCAGAATAGCGAAGTTCTTTTCCCTGATATGAGACCTTATCCGACGTCGCGTCGATTTTGATATCAGATTTTTTTACAATGCTTCCGTTTACAGCTATCTGTCCTTTTTTTATTAAATTTTTTACTTCCGATCTTGTGCCTATACCGGAATCTGTCAGGAATTTATCTAATCTTATCTGTTTCATTTCGCTCCTTAATCATATGGTTGAGCTACCCGGCAAATGGAACTTTTTATTAGTCAGCCGAGATAAACGAAAAGATGGAAGCTGTAACTCCCATCTCCTTCGTTTTGGTTTTTATAAATTAAAATCTCAATCGATTACGCTGTCTCTTACCTTGATCTCTTCGCTGTCGATGAGTTCAACGAAGCGTTCCGCGAGCATCGGATCAAGCTGCGTGCCGGAAGATCTTAAAATCTCTTCCCTTACAACAGATAAAGGAAGCCCTTTTCTGTAAGGTCTGTCTGTAGTCATCGCGTCAAACATATCAGCGACAGCAAGGCAGCGGGCGTAAAGAGGAATTTCCTCGCCTTTAAGACCTCTTGGATATCCCCGTCCGTCCCATCTCTCATGATGGCCGATAACTGCCGGAGTTAGGTAATCCATCGCCGGAAGATGACGTATCATCTCGATCGAATTGTTTACGTGACCCTTCATAGTCTCGTACTCGCTGTCAGTAAGAGCTGACGTTTTTCCGAGAATAGATTCGCTGATACTGATCTTGCCTATATCATGCAGAAGACCCGCACCGTAAACTATTCTTATCTCGTCCTCGCTTAAGTTTATGCTCGCCGCCAAGATGGCAGCGTATTCGGCAACGTTGTTGCTGTGTTTGCATGTATAATGATCCTTGGCGTCGATTGCTGCCGTAAGAGCGTTGATAATTGGCAGGTTCTGCTCAAAGGCCGGATCCTGTACTTCTACAATAGTATGTACATACTCTATCAGGCTGATCTTGGAATGCGCCTTTTCATGCCTTATTATGATCTTGTCCTTGCCTGACTCTTTCGCCGCAAAGGTAGCGAGATCGGCATTCGCGATAAGTTCACGAACATTTGAAGCTCCGAAAGGACTTACACATATGCCCGCAGAAATAGTCAGAGGCCTGTATCCAGCGCGCTCGTTTTTGCCGTTGATACTATAGACAAGACCTCTTATCTCCTCTGTATAAGCCTGAGCCTTACGTACATCGCAAAGAGGCAGCAGAATCGCGAAGATTTTTCCTCCTGTTCTGAATACCTTTCCGTTATTTCCAATACATGTCTTTATCGCGGTGGCGATGCACTTTAATACATAGTCTCCCTCAAGAGTGCCATATAACTGATTATACAGCTTAAAATCATCGATATTTATGTAAATAAGAGCAAGAGCCTGGCTGCCGTACTGCTCAAACATTTCCTCGGAAATTTCCATGAAGGCGCGGTAGTTATATACTCCCGTCAGGCTGTCAATACGCGCTTCCCGATACATCTGTTCATACAGAGAAGCGTTTTTGATCGCGATTGAAGCGATCGAGCAGGCTGTACGTATATTGTTTACATCCGCTCCTGAAAATACCGATTTTCGTTCTTTTTCAGAAATTCCGACTATACCGATGATATCGTCTTTTTCTCTCAGAGACGCTATGCATACGATGCCAAGTTTCTGGATGAGTTTCTTTTCGCTTTCCCACATCGACTTGTACAATATGGAATTGCGGAACTCGTCTATTATTATGTATCCCTCTGACTGGCGCAAAAGCGTTTCAAAAGGACCGTTTACGCTGAAACGGATATTTTTTGAATATAATGAATTTGTCTCGCCTTTGATAACAAAGTAGTCACCTTCCCTGATACATACGAAGGCCTTTTTCGCTGAAACCATTTTTTTGATTACGGCAGCGAGCTCTGATGCGATCTCGTTTGTATTCAAGCTTCGCGATATCTTTTCAGAGAAATTATTAAGGTAAGCCTCCTGGGAATTATCAAGGTTGAAAAGATTTGACAGTATTTTTGCCATAATCCTTTTCAGCACATAGATAAAACAGATAGAGATAATTACTATTATGAGTATGGTGTATGTGGCGTTAAGTCCTCCGGCGTCAAAAATAAGCTCTTTAAGAGGAGAGACGCACATACTCATAATGATAATTCCGATTATGAAAGTAATCGCAAGAATCACGTTTTGAGACACTCTGAGCGTCATTACAAAAATACGCTTTCTGTAGAGGCCTATCGCAAGAGCGATTACCATGATGATTCCCGATACCTGATCCCATGGAAAAATATTGCCGGGCATTATCTGTATGATGTTGCCTATGCCTATAACGACGCATCCTAAGATTACCGCGTTGACGCCGGGAGCGTGAGTTCCCTTTCTCGTAAGCCTGTAAAATATTCGCGCAATGGAAACAACTTCCGCCATCAGGAAAACATACGGTATGGCAATCTGCCATTCCATATCGTAAGTAAAAACTTTTCCCAGCTTTGTAATTACCTCGACAGGCGGCTTTAAGAAGACTCCCATCGCCGTAAGTACGAGAATAACCAGTGTCGCTATACCCCAGATCGCGGTTATTTTAGGCTGTTTATAGTGGGCGAAATCGCATACAAACAGGTAAATGATGTAAACAACTCCGAATAAAGCCAGCAGAGAAACATAAAACCAGAAATCAAGTCCCGGCCATATTTTCAGACGCATAAGGATAGACGCTCCCGACCAGATGGAAAACATTCCAAGGATCCGGACAAAACCTATTACTTCACGCGTCTTTTTCGCCGCTAAAAAAGCCGACAAAAATAGCAGGTAAAAGCAAAAAGCTATGATGTTAATATACAGGAATGGTACGCCTGCCATTTGTCAATCTCCTACTCTGTTTAATATTGATGGTATATAATCTATTCTGCGCTCCTTTAAAGACTGAATATCGAGCGCTGACGGATTTATTTTTCTGATCTTCCTTCCGAGACGTTTTTCACAGTCCTCTATAGTGCCCTTTTTCATCACGGTTACATAGAGGGGTTCCATATCGAGAAGTTTTTTCAGATCATCGTAATCGCTGTCAAAAAATTTAAAATATAGAGCCATATGTTCCGTAAGAAGGGCTCTTGTTACAGCCGCGTTCTCCTCGTCTTCCACATCAAGTTCCACATAAAGATGCAGAAAAGGAGTATCGTTTGAATCATACTCTTTTGCGGCAAGCCAGTTATGGATATGCAGATTAGAACGTTTGATTACTTCTTCTATCGACGCTTCCGTGATTCTCGTAAATCCCGCTATATCGATAACGTCCTTTACGCGGTCATGGAACGTAAATCTCGGAAGACTTCCGTCGGGATCAGCGCTTATGCAGTGATACATATCTCCTATACGGTAGCGCATAAAAGCGCCTCCGTGAAATACGCTTATCACAAGCTCATAAAAGCCTCCCTTTTTCACGCCGTCCATAAGGCATGTACGCGGGATATATCCCTCTTCTTCCTCCTCGCGGACAAGTTCGCTTTCAGGAATAAATTCATAGAAGCACGCGTCGGGGAAAAATACCATACCGTTTCTGTTGAAATCCTCGGTGCCGACAACGGTAAGCTCCGTGCCAGCCGATATTTCAAGAGGAACGACGCCCCAGGCGTTTGCAAGTCTCTCTTTATAATGAGGTCCGTCTGTTCCGCTTATGACAAGACCTTTTAATTTGAACACGTCCCCAGGAACAAGTTTTTTGCCGTCTTTTTTATGGCGTTTTTTCGCCTTCAAATAACGCATGGCGATAGACGGCGAAATCTTCATCTTTGAGCCGGACTTTCCTTTGCCGCCTGACTAATCTGAAAATTGCTCCGTAATATAATTAGCCACGCTGCAAATGCCGAATAAATAATCGACTCCGCCCTC
>CASEDW010000166.1 GCA_949286775.1 uncultured Eubacteriales bacterium
GAGCATATCTTTCCGTCGCGCAATTTTATTATCCTTGTAGCATAGGCGTTCGCAAGATCAGGGTTATGCGTTACCATAACGACAAGACGGTCTTTCGCCACTTCCTTTAACAGATCCATGACCTGCACGCTCGTATCGCTGTCAAGAGCTCCTGTAGGCTCGTCGGCCAAAAGAATTGTCGGATCGTTGACGAGAGCTCTGGCAATTGCTACCCTCTGCATCTGGCCTCCCGAAAGCTGTCCCGGAAGCTTATGCGCCTGTTCCTTAAGTCCGACTTTTTCAAGGGCTTCAAGCGCCCTTCTTTTGCGCTCACGATTGCCGACACCTGATATCGTAAGGGCAAGTTCAACATTCGAAAGTATCGTCTGATGAAGTATGAGATTGTAACTTTGAAATACGAAACCTACCGAATGATTCCTGTACGAGTCCCAATCTCTGTCGCGGTATTTTTTTGTGGATATACCGTTTATAATAAGGTCTCCGCTGTCGTAGTGATCAAGGCCTCCTATTATATTGAGCAAAGTGGTCTTTCCTGAACCACTAGGTCCTAAAATCGCCACGAATTCGCTGTCGCGCAAGTTTAAGCTTACGTCATCCAGCGCGTTCTGAACAAAATTTCCGGTTTTATATGATTTACATATATGTTTTAGCTGAAGCAAAACTACACCTACTTTTCTTTTTTGAAATATTTAGCTTGAATTATGTTTTATTGCCATCACTCAGTATAAATCAGGTCAGGTCAAAAATAAAGTGACCCGCCTAAAAGCATATGCTACAATGATGATGAATCCATTTTTGAAAAAAGGTTCATTTGACTATCAACTCATGCATTCCCCGACATTATACTTATAAGGAGGTGCGACGTGAATAAAAAACTCATCTCAAGAACTGCCGCATCAGCGGTTATTATCTCTATGGCAGCCGGTTCATTAACAGGTTGCGGAGCAAGCGGAAGCAAACTTCTTACAAAAACCTCTTCTGATGAAACCGCATACGAAACCGATCTGTCCATCGAAAACGCGACTTCTTCAATATCAGATTTTTCACTTGATTTTATGAAAACTGCTATCGGTTACACTGAAGATGAAAATCCTGTGCTTTCACCGGCCTCGGCTTATCTCGCCCTTGCGCTCCTTGCATGCGGAAGTGGCGGCAATACCGCTAAAGAGCTTTCCGATACTCTGCATATTCCTAATGGAGAATGGGCAGCATATGGAAATAAAATACAGGAATGGCTCAATCGTTCCAACGGCGAAACAACGGTAACGACGGCGGATTCCGTCTGGTTTGACAGCGACGGCGGATACGAGGCGAAGCAGGAATATTTAGACATTGTGAGCAGCGCTCTTAAATCCGCTGTTTACAGTACAGATCTGCAGAGCGAAGAAGCGGTAGCTGAAATAAACAAATGGGTAAATGAAGCCACTAAAGAGCTTATCCCCACTCTCAGAGAAGAACCCTACGATGATTCTGTGAAAGCCGTCTTGCTTAACGCGCTGTATTTTGAGGCCAAGTGGAGATATCCGTTTGCAGCCGAAACAACGGCTGAAAAGACATTTACCACAGCTGACGGCAAAGAAATAGAAACGGATTTTCTGCGTGATTACGAATGTTACAGATACTATATAGAGGCGGACGGCATTGAAGGAATAATGATGCCCTACACCGGTGACGATGAACACACAGAAGGCGATATGGCGTTTATAGCGCTCAAATCCACTGACGGAAAAACTCCCGAAGAAGTTTTAAACTCTCTTTCGCCTGAAACGCTTGAAGAATTTACAGATGTTGAAGACACAACATATATGAACTTTTCGATGCCGAAATTTGACATAAACTATAAGCAGGATCTGAACAACACTTTTAGAGATATAGGACTTGAACAGACGATGTCGTCAGGAGGAGCTGACCTTTCCAATATGTTTGAAAATGAAGGAGGTTCGGCAATGGATCTCGATGCGGCTCAAATAGTACGCATTCAGGTAGACGAAGAAGGTACGAAAGCTGCCGCCGTGACGGAAATAGCCACAAAGGGAGCAGCTATGCTTGTTGAAGATCCGCCGATAGAACTTCATTTTGACAGTCCGTTTTTATATATGATCATCGACACAGAAAACTGCGTACCGATCTTTATGGGAATACTTGAAAATCCCGCGTCATAACTTAATTTATATCAATTAGGGCAGGTAATATCTATTATCTGCTCTATCATTTTGTGCAGAAGGCGGCTTTCCTTGGTATCCGCCGCACGGTAATACACTTCTTTTCCCTCGCGCCTGCTCTGTATAAGACCGCTGCTTCGAAGAATCCTAAGGTGATGTGAAACGGCAGGGCTTGACATATCGAGCAATGCCGAAATATTGATCACGCACTCCTCGCAGTGGCACAAAAGCCAGAAAAGTCTGATGCGCGTCGTATCACCCAACTGTTTAAAAACGTCGGCTACCAGCCGAAACTTATCTGTATTGTCCAATTCTTTCTTAATGCCGCGCGAAATTTCTTCATTATTGTGGGCGTGCGGCAGCATCGTATTTTTTATATCTACATTTTTTATATCCATTTCTTAATTCTCCCTGTATGCAAGCATCCGTTTTGTGTCCATTTGTCCCTCTAACCGTTACATTAGCTCTCCTGTAAATTGATTTTACTATGAGACAAACGTGAATTTTCCGTGCTTTGCAATAATAGTAGCACAATTCCAATAATTAAACAAATACTTAATTGTTTATTTTTACCCTTGACTTTTGATTTTAATAGCACTATAGTACAGGTATAACGATTAAACAAATACTTAATCGTCAAATCAAAACATTATCTCGGAGGTTACTCATTATGAAAAAAACATACAAGATCGAAGTTGACTGCGCCAACTGCGCTAACCTTATGGAAAATGCCGCATGCAAAACTGAAGGCGTGCAGAACGCTACGGTAAATTTCATGACACAAAAAATGATCGTTGAATTCGCGGAGGGACATGAACCAAAAGCAACCATGGAAAAAGTTCTTTCCGCGTGCAAAAAAGTAGAACCCGACTGTGAAATCTTTCTGTAATCTGTAAGAAGGTGTTTTTATGCAGGAATTAATCATAAATATATTACTTATTGTCGTTATCGCAGTGGCAATAGGATTTCTCATATCTGCCGGCGCTCATAAAAGCGATATGACAAGCAAGCAGAAAAAGATGCTGATCCGTATTCTTATCGCATCCTCAGTCCTTCTTGTTTTGCAGTTTTTCCAGGCAAATCTTTTTTCCAGACTCGATGAATTTCTCTTTCCATCCGCCGGACGCTGGATAAGATTCGCCCTTTATCTTATCGATTACTTTATCATAGGATATGACATTCTGAAAAAAGCCCTTAAAGGAATACTTAACCGCCGTCCCTTTGATGAAAACTTTCTTATGGCTGTCGCAACTGTCGGCGCCATGGCATTGGCGATCTATTCAAACGGCGATTATCTCGAATCGATCGCGGTTATGCTCTTTTATCAGATCGGCGAATGGTTCCAGAGCTATGCAGTCGGCAAAAGCCGCCGCAACATCAGCGATCTTATGGATATCCGTCCCGACTACGCAAATATCGAACATGACGGACATCTTGAAAAAGTCGATCCCGATGAAGTTGAGGTCGGCAGCACTATCGTAGTCCAGCCCGGCGAAAAAGTTCCTATAGACGGTATAATTATCGAAGGAAATTCGACTCTTAACACAAGCGCTCTGACAGGCGAAAGCCTGCCTCGCGAAGTAAACTCAGGCGACGAGATAATAAGCGGATGCATAAACATGACAGGAGTTCTCAAGATACGCACTACTAAGGAATTCGGTGAATCTACAGTTTCAAAGATCCTTGATCTTGTTGAAAACGCAAGTTCCAAAAAATCGAAATCGGAAAACTTTATTTCCAAATTCGCGCGTATTTATACCCCTGCCGTCTGCTACAGCGCGCTGGCTCTGGCCGTCATCCCGCCGCTTGTCAGCATGTTTGCCCTCGGATTGCCGGCAGGCTGGGGCACATGGATATACAGAGCTTTGACATTCCTCGTTATCAGCTGTCCCTGCGCTCTTGTTATCAGTATTCCTTTGAGTTTCTTTGCCGGAATCGGAGGCGCGAGTCAGGCCGGAGTTTTAGTAAAAGGTTCAAATTATCTCGAAACACTCTCAAAAGTAAAGACTGTTGTTTTTGACAAAACCGGAACTCTGACCCAGGGAGTTTTTGAAGTAGCAGGAATCCATCACAATGAACTTGAAAACGAAAAGCTGCTCGAATACGCAGCCCTTGCCGAAAGCGCTTCATCTCACCCGATCAGCAAGAGTCTTCAAAAGGCATATGGAAAAGAAATTGACCGCACACGCGTAAGGGATATTCAGGAGATCAGCGGCAACGGCGTTATCGCAAAAGTAGACGGTATTGAAGTCGCGGCAGGCAACGACAAACTGATGAACCGCCTGAATATTCCTTATATAGAATGTCACTTGACAGGTACGATAATTCATATGGCGTTGGACAGTAAATATGCCGGACATATCGTTATTTCCGATATATTAAAACCGCATTCAAAAGAAGCGATTGACTCTTTGAAAAAAGCCGGAATAGAAAAAACAGTTATGCTCACAGGAGACTCGACAAAAGCTGCCGAACAGGTTGCTTCATCTCTCGGAATCGATAATGTTTACAGCGAACTCCTTCCGGCTGATAAAGTTTCCAAAGTTGAAGAGCTGCTTGAACATCAAAAACCAAACTCTAAACTTGCTTTTGCAGGCGACGGCATCAACGACGCTCCTGTACTTTCCAGAGCCGATATTGGTATCGCGATGGGAGCTATGGGTTCTGACGCGGCTATCGAAGCCGCCGATATCGTCCTGATGGATGACGATCCGATGAAGATTCCAAAAGCCATCAAAATCTCAAAGAAATGCCTGCGCATCGTATATCAGAATATTGTTCTGGCGATAGGCATAAAACTGCTCTGCTTAATA
>CASEDW010000167.1 GCA_949286775.1 uncultured Eubacteriales bacterium
CCTTCCTCAGTAGTTGAACCTTCTGTTGCAGAACTCTGCTCTGATGACGGAGTCTCTTCGTTTGATCCGCATCCTGCGAACAGACCTGCCGCAACAACAACAGAAGTTGCTAATGCTAAAAATCTTCTCTTCATTTCTTTCTTCTCCTTTTCTTTTTTATATATTCATTCGTATTTACCGGAATGACTCTTATTCACTAAATGATCGTCATCCCCGGATACAAATAAATTTCCTATATTATCTTTTTTAATTGCCGCCGTGTCTTTCTATCACATCATCTATGGAATAAGCCGAGGCAGCTTTCTGAATCAGCTCCACGTCCGCGTCCGGATTGTATATCTTCAGCCAACGCCGGAACTCTTCTCCGGTAAAAGCGTAAATTCCGTCTTCTGTATTCTCTACATACATTCTGTAATTTTCAGTATCTTCATTTGAACGAAGAGCTACATGATTATCATAAATGACTATCTTCTCTTCCGAAAGCGGAGTTCCCGCTACCGCATTTAAGAGCAGAGCAAATGAAAATCCCGGATTAACATACTGGCCGGTATAGCAGATATCAACATATCCTGCGCTTATATCTTCCGCTATCGTCTCTGTAGAGTCGATAGCCCCTACAGCAATCTTTCCAAGCTTGTCCTTGCTTTTCAGTCCGTCCAGAACTCCTTCAAGTTTTCCGGTTGCTCCCGAAAGAACTATAATCGCCTCTGTTTCAGGAAAGCTGTCAAGAATTATCTCAGCCGACTTTTTTCCGTCGGCAAAATCTTCACAATTGCGGATCTCGGCAAGGATCTCTATTCCGCACTCCCCAGCCTTAGCTTTATATCCTTCGTCAGCCTCATCCGTAGTGCTGTCCCCCGGCGTAGGTCCGATGATCGCCGTCTTGGAAAGTCCCATGTTACAGAACTCCTGCGCTATACCGCCTCCTGTATCGTAATTATTTTCAACTGTACGTCCGACATAATATTCAGACGCATCCAGAACATTTGCCACATCCTGATCTGTGATATTGCGGCAATACTGAACCCAAAACACCTCTGCTTCATCGCATATCTGAGCGATCTCTATCAATGAATCTTCACCGAAGTTACAATACATGATACCGTCGCAGCCTTCCGCGATAAGATTCTCAACCGACTCTATCTGAGCTTCCGACGAAAAAGCGCCTACATCACTGATAAGCTCTACGCCCGCCGCGTCCGCTAATGTTTCCAGAAAATCATACATTGTTTTGAAAAGTCCGTCGTCAACTAAAAGCGTCATACCGATTTTCTTTCCTTCAAGACTGCCGGTTGTTTTCACAGTGTCAGTTTCTTCTTTTGCGCTGCAGCCTGCAAATAACGCGGAGATGATCACGGCGGCAGCTAATAACCCTGCACCGGTCTTCTTCGTAATTTTCATCTGTCTTTCTCCCTGCATCACCCTTCTGAAATTGTATGCTGTGAAATTATAAAATAATTATAAATTCTCTTCTTCTCTTCCAAAACAGTAAAATTCTACTTTTTTGTGTAAAATACGATTGAATTTGTGTTTTTTCACTCTACGGTGTCATATTCTTGACACTTTTTCATATAAAATATACAATTACAAAAGGAAATATTCTGCTACTACAGTTCTAAATATATCACAAACTTGCTATTTTTTCGAGGTGTTTCATGTATTCTGTTATGATTGTTGACGATGACCGCATAGTTTCGGACGATCTTTCTACGCTTCTGAATTGGGAGCAATACGGTTTTTCCATTCAGACAATAAAGAGCAACGGCCTTCGCGCATTGGAAGCTCTTGCCGAAAAAAAGCCTGATGTCATTTTTACCGATATAAAGATGCCGGCTATGGATGGTCTCGAACTTTTAAAATCCGTTCGGAAAAGTTATCCGGATATCGTAGTAGTTATGATGTCATCCTATTCGGAATTTTCCTATGCAAAAGAAGCAATCACATATGGATGCTTTGATTACATCTTAAAAGATGAACTGAGCAAGGATACTCTTGCCCAGCTGCTGGATAAAATCAAAAATCATTTGGAATCGATTCATTCAGCTGCAAATTCCGCATTGGAACAGCAGCTCAAAGAACTGTTTCTTAATCCGAAGGCGGATATTTCCGCTTTGGATTTGATTGATAAATATCCGTCTCAGACATATTACTATGTTAAATGCGATATTGACACGCCTTACCCGTTGATATACTGGAAGGCTTCCCATATACAGCGTCATTTTGAATTTTCAGCTCACGAGTCACGTGAGTTAAAATCCGTGTCCAATCCTGATTTTCGAATCCTTCATATTATTGAATTATCCGATTATTCGTTTATCATGGAACTGGAAGATTTAACCGGACTGTATCATCCTATCAGTCAGCTTACGAACATGATGCGTCAGCTGCAGGCAGTTTATTCCGATCGTTTCAAAAAAAGTTTTTCGACATTTTACTGCAGCAGAAAGCTGTCGCGCGCAGAAGCTGCTGCGTTGTTCTCCGATACTTCCATTAATACTCTGAACCGTTTTTTCCTTGGTACAGGTTTATTTATTGATATTCAGGATCCGTCGCTGCAGATACAAAAATCGAATAAAAAACTGGATTATGACGCTTTAGACCGCCTCATGAACGGAAACGATGCAAGCGGCATCATTTCTCTTATTGATTCATGGCTTGCCGAGATCGAGTCGCTCCGTGATCTGAACGGTCTGAACGACCTGATAGAAGGCTGTCTTTTCCTGATAACAAAATACGAACAGAAAAACAACATGATACCGATCCTTCCGGAAACAAACGCGGAAAACTGCCTTACATGCGCCGGAATCCGCATATGGCTGCATCAGCTGTTTCAGATGTACTTTGAAAAATCCCGGATCAGCAAAGGGATCTCTCCCGAGATTCAGTCAGCTATTAATTACATTAACGAACATCTGTCAGACAAGGATCTTAAGATTCAGCCTGTCGCTTACGCCGTAGGATTAAGCTACACCTGGTTTTCTTCTATGTTTAAGAAAGAAACAGGACAGACTTTTAACAATTATCTTCTCAACGCGCGTATCGAATACGCGAAATATCTGTTGGATAATAAAGCATGCAAGATTTATGAAGTTGCTGAATTTTCCGGTTTCAGAGACAGTCAGTATTTCAGCAAGGTATTCAAAAAAAAGGTAGGCATGACGCCTACGGACTATTATAAAAAACAGATTGGACAAAAATAGTGTATCAAAGCATTTCAAAACGCATCGTAAAAATCATTATTATCACTGCCCTGATCTCCATTGTCGCCGTATCGATCCCGGGCATGCTTCTTTTTTCTTCAAAGATCAAAGAAGAAGCGCTGTCATCGAAAAAAAAGATCATGGAAGAGATCGTGAATCAGGCAGATTATAAGATTGAGACAATCCGCAGAGAGGCAAAGGAAATACTTTCAAACAACGAACTGAATGCATTGCTTTTGTCTGCCGGTTCCGGTGATCATTCGATTGAAAATCAGATCTCTCTGCTCCTCAATCAATTCGTCAACGACAACTATGAAACAGGCATTCACAGCGCTGTGATCAGAATGCCTGACGGAACAGAATACACTTCGATCACACGAATCTATTCGGATTCCTATCCGGTAGATGAAGAATATCTGAACAGTCATAATTATTATCTTGGCACTCCTCAGATCTATACTGATCAGGAAAGTACGCTCAAAGATGAAATCCGCTTTGTGACACTTATAAACAGCAGCGATCCTTCAGCCGGGTATCTGATTCTTAATGTTGACCTTGCGACTTTCGAAACTATTTTTAGTTCTGCTTCGGATGAATCCGATCGTCTGATGTGGCTGGACTATAAAAACGATCCGATTTATCCCCTGGAGAACACATATGACACGGATAAATTCAAACGTATACTTGATTTTACTAATACGATCCACATCAACTCACAGGATCAATTCTCCGAAGATAACGTGTATACGCTGCTTCAGGTTTCAAAGCGAGGCAGCCTGAAAATGGTTATGGATGTTTCTTCCGAAACTCTGTTGAAACCATATCAGTGGATCTTCTTGTTTTACGAAATCTCACTTGTAGTCGTTGTATTGATCATTATAATAAGCGCAATTCCGGTATTGCTGCGTCGTCTTCATCCGCTGATACGTCTTACGCATCATATGGAAAAGACCTCAAAAGAATCATCCATCGCTACCTTTGAAAATCTGCATACAAACGACGAGATAGAAACTTTAGCGTATGCTTTCAATCTGATGGCAGAAAATATAAATGAAAAGAACAAATTATCTGTACAGCATGAGATCGACCGGGCAAAACTCAGTTTTTCTCTCCTGGCTTCGCAGATCAACCCTCATTTTGTATATAATACTCTGAACATCATTACGCATCTGTCCAGACGTCAGAAATACGAAGAGATTATAGAAGTCAATTCGGCGTTGATCAGGATTCTGAAAGACACTCTGCGTATTGATGATAAAGAAGTTACCGATACCGTTGAGCATGAATTCGGAATTATCGATCAGTATATTCTTATTCAGAAATACAGATACGGCTCCGCTTTCACCGTAGAATACCATGCGGATGATGATGCACGAAAAATGCTGATCCCTAAAAACATTATTCAGCCTATGGTGGAAAACGCGCTGTTTCACGGTATTGTTCCATTGCTGGATGACAATTTTACCGGAAAGATCGTCGTTTCCGTTTCCTATACGGATGATCAGATTATCCTTTCCGTTTCCGACAACGGAATCGGTATGGATCCCGAACATCTGGAACAGGTAAGGCGATTTGCCAATAATACCGACTATGAACGCGGCAAACACATCGGTCTGAAAAGCGTATATACAAGAATCGCTCATTTGTTCGGCAATTCTCCCGATAACTATCGTTTCTTAATTCAAAGCGAACCCGGCAAAGGAACGCGAATTACCGTCATCCTTGACCGGATAAATTAAATGAGAGTGGGGGCAAAAGCCTCCAGCTCTCATTTTTTAGTGTTGTTTCCAAATATCTTTACCTTCCTGAAAAGCTTTAAGCCTCATTCTTTTCCGCTCATAAAGGGCTTTCAGTTTTGGTATTCTGATATGTCTTTCTATCAAATCCTTTTCATATATTGAGAAGTCCATTTCCGTCCTTTCAATATCAACCGCATTACGGTTTTTCACATAACTCAGCAGCTTAATTTCTTTCATAACAAACGAGTGTGTATTGATCTCATCTAAATGTATTTCGTCCATTTGCTCATATGGAATATTATAAAACATTGAATTGCCGGAATCATATATCGGAGCCATGCCAAGTATTTCCAAAGTGTCAGGATTTCTTACAACCGCTATATTGTTCATATGTCTGTCAGTATTTGAAATCAGATAATCTGTCATGATTTCATAATCCATAAAAGCATCGAACTCTTCTTCTTTAATTCCCATAGAAATACATACTCTCTTCAACGGATAATAATACGATTCATTTTGCCTTATTTTTATTGTTTGAAGTAATTCCCATGCGCTTATTATTTCTTTATTTTCTGAACAAAAATCATAAGACAAGCATCCAAGACCTTCTACTCCTCCCTGAACAGTTATCTTTACTTCATGATAAGGCGTATAATTTAAAAATCCCTGTTTTTTATGCAGTTCTGTCGCAAACAGTTCATTTATACTTTGCTGATAAGACTCGCCGTAGTTTCCCTTTATCATGTATCTTTTTCCGGACGCATCAATACACCACTTTTTCTGCAATTCGCCCTGGGATGCAGCACAGTTAAACTGTGTTCTGTTTCTGAGATCTATAACCTCATCGCTGTTTAATGTCAATTCTCCGAAAGTATCGACAAAATCATTTGTAAATAAATTTACATCAGACCATTTTAATCCGGCTCCCCGCGGCTGAATCCAATAACAATCCGATAAACTCAAAGCCAGATTGTCAACAAGTGCGCTGTTTGTCGATTCATATCCAAGCCGCTGAAGCGCTGTTTTGGCTCCGTTTCTGGTTTTAGGAATAGCGCGGTCTCTCCACCATTCATGAAATTTCATATCATTCATCCGCCCGCCTATTGGAAAATGTTCCTGAGCCGATAAGTTTTTTTTGTAATTTCCCAGCCTTCCGCCTTCTGATATTTCCATAAGACATACAGGAATATCTTTATGCATTAAGTAATATTCTTCCACTCTTTTTTTTGCCATTTATTACCCCCACAAAATATCTTCCTGCTTATCCATCTTACAGTCGCGATCGAATTTCGCGATTGCTTCATAATAACTCTCAAACAGTTCATTAGCGTAAAGAACAAGATTGTGCTCATTGACACCGTCCAGTCCTTCATTAACACTTATCCTTGTACCCTTAATATCCGCTATTGTTTTAGTCGCCTCATCATAATAATAAGTTCCCTCTGAGGATTCTATTTTTTTCATTAATTTATTGTTCATTGGAAGTTTTTCAGCTATCAGTTTAATGACATATGAAGCCGGTGTACTTTCTCCATATTCCCATCTTCGGAGCGTTCCGATAGGAATTCCGAAACTGTCTGCAAATTCTTTTTGAGTCTGGCCTGTCATTTCTCTTAGCTCTTTTATATTCATAAGCGCCTCCACAATATCCAAATCGGGTACTTTTATTTAAAAACTACCCGATTTGGGTACTTTTGTCAATGATTTCATGTTTTTTTATCTCACACTTCTTAATCTGTCGTAATCTATGATCTTATACCCCGACTTTATCCTCTCTATCATTCCCTCATCTACAAATTTTTTCAATATCCTGTGCATATGTCTGTAGCTCATGCGCAGAGTCTCGGCCGCCATTCTCTGATTTCTGGTAAACAATCCTGTGTTTCCCGCCACGCGCAGTATATGGTTTGCCACTTTCTTTTCGGACGAGCCCAGCGCCGCGTTCATCTCAAGAGCTGAAAAATAAATTGTTCTCTCTTGAAGGAGAATACTTCACATTCCTTGACGATTTACTGAGAACAGGTCTTGAAGACCTCGGATACGCATACGAAAGCCAGTCAAGCAACATGGATCCTGTCGCTCAGGTTGAAGAGATCGACAAACTCATCCACGGCGAAATCGAAGACGGTTTCTCTGCTGTAGATACGGGAATGTGCACTATTGATAACTTATCCGAGTTCGGATACTAATAACAACGATACTTAATAATTTTCTTTTCAATTTTCTCGCGGGCCTGTCTCTGACAGGCTTGCACTTTTTATAAAATAATTCATAAAAACGTCAAATAAATCATATTTTTTCTTCTTCCGCAGCG
>CASEDW010000168.1 GCA_949286775.1 uncultured Eubacteriales bacterium
GATAAGTCATTTGTGTTTCCTCCTGTTTCTTTGTAAAAAATGGTTCTTCTCATGTTTTCAAGGGTTTCAACGCTGTCATGTAAACATCCGATTTGTGTCCATTTGTCCCTTTATTTATTATATCACCATTCTGCGTTAAATATCATCCTATTTATTGTCATTATTATATAATTTACAGCCAATTTACATACATTTTAATTAACTTGCCTGTGATATCAGATAAGTTATCCGAAAATCAACCTGATACACGTTGACATCACTACTTTAAAGTAGTATTATCTTCGTATAGAAAATATTTCAGGAGGCAATCATATGGCTTATACAGACAATTCAAATTCATATAACAATACAGATATCAATCCTTCCGTTTCATCTAATGTCGCTGACGCCTTGTTTTCCCTTCTTGACGACAGCGGAAACGAAGTTATTCTTGATGAACACGGCCAGTTTCCTTCGATAAGAATCGGCGGCTCCGATCTCATCCCGCTTAAAGAATGGGCGGCGAAAAACGGCATCTCCCACGCCACCGCCAGACAAAAAGCAGGCAGAGGCGGTTTCCTTACAGCGCGAAAAGTCGGAAGAGACTGGATGATATCCGCTGCCGAGCCAAACACCGATCACAGAATCAAGCTTCCTCAAAAAGAAAAGCTCTCGCCCAGCGATCCCGTATATACTTATAAGGTTCTGAATTATCTTCACAGACTTAACCTTTCGCATCTTCCTGATATTATAAATGAAGATAAAACTCACCGCAGATACTGCAACCGTATCTTAATGGGGCTGCGCAGCAATTTTACCGGCAACGCGCTCAAGCTCTTCGATCTAATCTGCGACACCATGACATTGCGCGAAGGCGCCGACGCTTATTATATCCCCCATGAGGAGATAATGAACGTATTAGACGATGAGGCATGGCACACCGAAAACAACGGCTCTTTTTCAAACAGCGCCGTTACTATAGACTTCAAAGATTATCTGAACGTACTCAAAAATACCGTTTCGGATATTCTAATGCATTCCTTTGAACTTAAAATAAACCGTCAGAGCCAGACTCTTTTCATGCCCTGGTATCATTCAGTGAGCTGGGAAAACACGCAGCAGGGCGGATTTTATTTCATTCCGAACAATTTTTTCAAAATGATAGTTCTCGAGTTAAACTGATAAATTTATCCACAAAAATAAGACGGCTTACCGCCGTCCTATTTTTGTGTTCAGTCATCTTCGGGGTTTAAATCCTGAAGCGCCTTGTATCCGTGTTCACCGGTTCTGATCTTTATTACATCCTCCACATCATAGATGAATATCTTACCGTCTCCATATTTGCCTGTATACAGACATTCACGCACCGTCTTTACAAGTGTGTCAACCGGTATTTTACTTACTACGACTTCGACTTTAATCTTCGGAAGAAGACGCGAATCAACAGGATTTCCTCTAAAGTAGATCGAATGTCCTTTCTGATAACCGTATCCGAGAACATTTGTAACCGTGATTCCCGTAATTCCAAGGCTGTCAAGGGCTTCCTGAAGCATAATAAACTTATTCTGATTGATCAGGATACTTACCTTAGTCATCTTCGCTCCCGCTGTCTCATGGTGCTCTACCGGAACAGCTTTTTCGACGCTTACGCGCTCTGTCTCAACTTTATTGCCCGAAAGCGGTTCATCATCTTCCGCAAACTCTTTTTCAAAAGCCGCGATAGCATCGCTTCTGTGGCCATACGGTTCCGCGACACGTACAAAATCAGGATATGCGATGTTTCCATGCTCGCCGATGTCAAGACCCTGGATTTCTTCTTCGCTTGAAACACGTATTCCCATTGTCTTTTTAATAAGAAGCCATACGACTGCCGAAGATGCAAATGTAAATCCGCCTATAGCGACTATACCAAGAAGCTGAACTCCGAGAAGTCCAAAACCGCCTCCGAAGAACAGACCGTTAGTTGTCGACAGAGATGTTACGCCCTCCTGCGCGAACAGTCCTACGCATATCGTACCGAAGACTCCGCAACAAAGATGCACTGACGTAGCACCTACAGGATCGTCGATTTTTCTTCTGTCGAAAAATCCCACCGCGAATACTACAAGTATTCCTGCTACAGCTCCAATAAGAAGCGAAACTTCGATAGAAACGTAAGCGCATCCTCCAGTAACTCCAACAAGTCCCGCGAGGCATCCGTTTATAGTCATGCCAAGATCAGGTTTTTTCAATACGATCCATGATGTAATTGTGGACGTAAGTACCGCTGCTATTGCCGATGTATTCGTCGTCATAAGAATATGGAACACATCCGTAGGATTCTGGAAACTCATCGTAGAACCCGGGTTGAATCCAAACCAGCCGAGCCATAATACAAAAAGTCCTATAACCGCAAGCGACATGCTGTGTCCGGGTATGGCTCTCGGTTTATCATCTTTTCCGTATTTTCCGATACGCGGTCCAAGGAGCATGGCTCCCGCAAGAGCCGCCCAGCCTCCGACAGAATGGACAACAGAGTCGCCTGCGAAATCCATGAATCCAAGATCCGCAAGCCATCCACCGCCCCATACCCAATGTCCTACGACAGGGTATATAACAAGCGTCAGCACAAATGAAAATACGATAAACGAAACGTATTTAACTCGCTCAGCCACCGCTCCGGAAACGATCGTTGCCGCCGTTCCGCAGAACACAAGCTGGAAGAAGAACTTTCCCCAAAACGGAACGCTTGAAGTCAGTGTTCCGTCATAAAACGAAAGATCCTGTCCTCCCAGGATAAACAAATGCTCAGTTCCGATAAACGGATTATCTCCGCCGAACATGATGCCCCATCCTAAAAGCATGAATCCGAGCGCCGATACAGCAAAGACTATAAAGTTCTTTGACAGTATGTTGACTGTATTTTTTGATCTCGCGAATCCTGCTTCGACGCTTGCGAATCCAAGGTTCATGAAAAACACAAGGATAGCCGCAAGAAACACCCATAAAGTGTCAATCAAAGAAAATTCCATAATAACAACCCCCTCTTCTAAAAAAAATAAAAAAAAGCAAAGGCGTCTCATTTGAAACGTCTTTGCTTCGTTTGACTGTATTGTAGAGCAAGTTTATTTATACGTCAAGCAAAAATTTTTATAAACCTGTCAACAAAACTTTTATATCATTTACAAAAAATATTGCCTAATCTTTTTTTATGGATTAAACTTTACCTGTATTTTTTATGTTTAACATTAAATCTGGCATCATTGACGCGGCAGGTGCGTCGGAAAGAAGGAAAAAAATGAAACACGGATTCATTAAGGCTGCAGCCGGAACGCCGAAAATTAAAATAGCAAACTGTCCGGAAAATACCGCGCTGATAATAGAAGAAATCAAAAAAATGGAAGACATCGGCGCAAAGCTTATGGTACTGCCTGAACTCTGTATCTCCGGCTTCGAATGCCGCGACCTTTTCTGGCAGGAAAGACTTTTAAAAGAGTGCATCGAATCGCTCAAGAAAATAGCTGATTCAACTTCTGATACAGATGCCCTAATATTTGTAGGGCTGCCCCTCGAAGTTAACGGAAAGCTCTTTAACTGCGCCGCGGCTCTTAACCGTGGAAAAGTTCTCGGACTTATCCCGAAAACAAATATCCCGAATTACAATGAATTCTATGAGGCGAGATATTTTTCAAGCGGAAACGGCGCTGCCGAGTCTATAAATCTTTTTGGATATGATATACCTTTCGGAACCGATATTATATTTTCCTGCGAGCAGCTGCCTCACTTAAAAGTAGCCGCCGAATTGTGCGAAGATCTCTGGGTTCCCGACTCTCCGAGCGTTTCCCACGCCCTCGCCGGAGCTACAGTAATAGTAAACCCATCCGCAAGCGACGAAATGACCGGAAAAGCCGAATACCGCAGAACTCTTGTAAACATGCAGTCGGCAAAACTTATCTGCGGCTATATATATGCAAGCGCAGGCGATGGAGAATCGACTACTGACCTCGTTTTTTCAGGCCATGACATTATATGTGAAAACGGCACAATTCTTAAAGAGGCGAAGCGTTTTGAAAACGAAATGATATATACTGAGATCGACGTCGACAGGCTCGTAAGCGAGCGCCGCCGCATGACAACCTTCCCTGTACAATCCTGCGACCGATACACTATAGTACCCTTCAATCTTGATGTCGAGGAAACTGAGCTTACAAGACATTTTGATCCTCACCCCTTTGTTCCGTCTGACAAAGCCGAATATGAGACTCGCTGCGATGAAATACTGCGCATGCAGGCGTTCGGGCTTAAGAAACGACTGGAACACACCCACTGCAAAAACGCGGTCGTGGGAATATCCGGCGGCCTTGATTCAACCCTTGCGCTGCTTGTTACGGCAAAGGCATTCGATCTTGCAGGTATAGAAAGAAACAAAATAACAGCCGTAACAATGCCCTGCTTCGGAACAACCGATAAAACGTACAATAACGCATGTACGCTTTCAAAATGTCTTGGCGCGCAGCTGCGGGAGATAGATATCAAAGAATCAGTATCACAACATTTCAGCGATATCGGCCATGACCCCCAAAACCATAATGTAACGTATGAAAACGCGCAGGCTCGCGAGCGAACGCAGGTGCTCATGGATATCGCGAATGAAAACGGCGGCCTTGTAATCGGCACCGGCGACCTCTCCGAGCTTGCCCTCGGCTGGGCTACTTACAACGGAGATCATATGTCGATGTACGCTGTCAACACCTCCGTTCCTAAAACTCTTGTCCGCCACCTTGTCCGCTACTACGCCGACACATGTGGCGATAAAACGCTTTCGGCTATCCTTATCGATGTGCTCAATACACCGGTAAGCCCTGAGCTTCTCCCACCTAAAGACGGTGTTATATCACAGAAAACAGAAGAGCTTGTCGGCCCTTACGAGCTGCACGACTTCTTCCTTTACTACATGCTCCGCATGTGCTATGAGCCTGAAAAGATCTACCGTATAGCGAAAAAGACTTTTAAAGGAACATATGACAACGAATTTATTTTAGGCTGGCTTAAATCATTCTACAGGCGCTTTTTCAACCAGCAGTTCAAGCGCTCATGCCTGCCAGACGGTCCGAAGGTCGGCTCAGTCGCCGTTTCACCAAGGGGCGATCTTCGTATGCCGAGCGACGCATGCGCGGATATCTGGCTTAAACAGCTTGAAAATCTATTATAAATCATCCGGGGATTTTGTTATGTCTGAAAAACAAAGCAATAAATATTATCTGATGTGCGAGCGCAACTGGATATATGACACATTAATAATCGTAGGCGGAATACTTGGCGCCTACACATATCTGCTGCGCGGAAACGTTTTCTGCAATGCGCAGACCGGAAACGTAGTCCTTATGGGAATGGCCTTTGGAAACGGAAACTGGCAGGGTGGACTATACTATCTCATACCTATTTTCGCGTATATAGCAGGCGCCTTTATCTCGGAGCTTGTCCCAAACGCCGTGCGTCGTGTAATGCCGATACGCTGGGACACGCTCCTTATCGCAATAGAGATAGGCGTAATGATATGGCTCGGGTTCGTACCGCTATCCGCACCGGTGCAGATAGCGCAGATTTCCATAAATTTCATAGCTTCAATGCAGTACAACACGTTCAGGCAGTCAGAGGGCGTTCCAATGGCTACGACCTTCGTTACTAATCATATCAGACAGATAGGCGTAGGATTTGCAAAAGAGGTAAGACACAGAACTTCAAGTGATAAATCATTCCGCAAAAAAACAAACAGGCATATACAGATGCTTCTGTTCTTTGCGGGAGGCGCAGCTATCGGAACAGTGTTCTGCAACCTTCTTGCAGAAAAAGCGATCTGGATAACTGTAATCCCATTCGGAATTATCTTTTCGGTATTCTTATATGCGGATTTAAAAGCCGAAAAAGACAGGATATACCAAAAGCCATCCGGCCATTGAAGACTGTACTTACAAAATTATGTTTTGAAAAATAAGCTTTAAATTTTCTAATCAGATTTAACGGCTTATTTTTCTGATCTTTTTTTCGTCTGCGTCAGGATATAAGTTACATAAATGACTTACTATTTTTTCAAAAGATTCTTCCGGTTTTTCCTTATAGCACGATGACACTGCTTCATATCCGATGATCTTTTCGGGCGGCGTATATACGGATATTGCCCATCCGTATTCTTTGCCGTCTTTTTTTCTGCGCCGGCATCTTAAGTCTTTTACGACAAGATATCCCTGCATCTGAAGATCAGTGATCGTGCCTTCAAAATTCTTTTCTCCACCTTTATTAAAACCGGCTTTTTCCTTTATCTCAAAAGAAAATAACTCATCATGGTTTTCAAAAAGATCCATTATCTTTTTTTCGCGTATACTGGCAAGTTCATCATCCCACAGAGAATCAAAGTCGTATCCGTCTCGTCTGAAATTCGCGAACACCGGAAACCACTTCCATGATATAAATCCCGCTTTGCGGTTAAAGAATTTTCCATATGCAACTTTTCCGCTTCTTGCCGCAATCGCTCTCCACTCCCACGGATCCTCTTCTTTTATGCCGCTCCACCAATACAGATCAGAAACATGCTCTTCCGCCGAAAAGCCTTTAATCTCATTTGCAAACAGCGGCAAAAAGCCAACCTGATCCACATATTCAATCAGCTCATCGACCGTTTTTATCCTTTTCGGATCATCCCATGCGAGTCCGTGCATGATCCATTCGCCGTTTTCAATAGCCATATGCGTCACCTGCTTTACTTCTTTTTACGAATCCATATCATCTTCACATTAATTGCTTTTTCCCGTATGCTTATTGCGTTTTTCTTATAAACACGCTGTTCATCTATTCCCTGCAGCAGTAATTAATGATTTTCCTATTTACAGTGTGTTTATGATATTAAGCAAGCTCTGATAGCTGTAAACTGTCAAGTATTTCTTGACAGTTGCCCCCGGTGTGAACTCGCTTCGTAGCAACACTAGTATTGTTAATTTCATTAAAAAGTATAGCATACGCCAAAGCTTTTTTTTAATATAATTACTAATAATTTGCACTTTTTTGCTTTTAATGAGACTTTATCTGTCAGTCATTGTTCTCCTTCTTCCGCTTCATTACAACATATGTCGATGCAGTACCAGCCGCAATTCCGGCAATGATCAACACTACGACAAAAAGCATGATATTAGAAGAATCACCTGTTGCGGCGGCATTTAACGTATTTGTTTGTGTCTGTTTTGGCGGCTGCGGCGTTACCGACGTTTCCGTTTTTTCCAGCTTATTAGGATTATCATTTTTCGGTTCTGTTACCGTATTGGTAATCAGAAAACCCTGTTTTGCGTCTCCTGTAATTTCCGCAGTGTAGGCGTCATTTTCTTCCTCTTTGATCGTATACTGAATTTCTTTTCCGTCCTCATTGTAAAGAGGCAGCCCTGAAACTTTAACAATCCATCCGTCTTTAGAAGTTAACGACACTATATTTTCCGTATCCTTGCCGTCCGCCAGAACATGAATATTCAGTGTCTCTGTTGTCGGTTCTCCTATCCACTTTTTCACGATCTCAAAAGAAGTCCTCGGAATATCGTTGGAAACGGAAACAGTCTGAACATCAGCATTGTCTTCTACGGTAAAAAAGATTTTGCCCTCTTCCCGGGCATATCCGTCCGGCGCAATCTTTTCTATCAGATAGAAGGTTTTTCCCACCGGCAAATCCCGCATGACGGCGATACCCTGCTGATCCGTCGTGAGTTCATCCATAACAAGACGATCATCTCCGTTTTGGCCTGTTCCTTCCTCATAGAGAGAGAACACCGCATTTTCCAGTTTTACCGAAGAATCGTTTATGTCTGTTTTTTCGATCAGTACATCTTTTCGCGGGTACGTAACCTGCACCTCTGTCTTCAACGCTTCCACATATGAATTTCCCTTGTTCAGAGTAATTGCAAAGGAATTATACGCTTTTTCTTCATCCTGTATTTTATAGTTATCTTCGATCATGTTATGGGTTATAACAGCGCAGGTCTCATCCGTCCGAATCTGCTGTCCTTCCTTAAGTACAGCCTTGATCATGGTTACCTCTGACATATCCGGCACAGTCTTCTGCCAGTGAGCCTGCTCATTTTCCTCCACTGTTTCTCTGACCGGATCCGTTGAATAATAAAAATCAAATTTTTCATTCTCTTCCACGGAAATCAGCGGCGTAGTAAAGCATGAGCCCCTGGAAGGATGCTGTCCGGCATCATTAGCGATTATTGCAGTATCACCTCTGTAGGGAAGGACATCTATTACAGTCAGTTCATCAATCGCTTTGGGGCTGTTGTTTTTAAATACCCACCGGTAATCGATCGCATCGCCGACCATTGCCCTTTTTCCCAGCGAAGACGCATACTTTGAATCCGGGTCAGAAGCCAGTTTTACCTGCTTTACCGAATTCAAAACTTTCGGCGGATAAATGGTAAAGGCCGCCGAACTGAAATTCGTAAATTTCGTCTGATCATCAGGACTGTTTTGCGCATCCTTAAGTATCTCGCTCCACAAACCGGAAGGCGTATGATGCTGCAAAATACCATACTGCTGTCCTTTCTCCACTCGAAGCTTATTGTTGTCCAGCGATGCACAGGCATAAATTTCATATCGTCCTATCTGCAAACGATTAGTTGCCTTAAATCTTAATGTAAAAGAATTCTGTACCGTGCGGGTGATGGAACTTGTTCCCTCCTCCAGCACCGGCTTGCTGATATTTTTCGGCTTGACTGACACAAGATTATAGCCGTCCCTGTATCCGCGAAATACCTGAATACTGCTGAACATCTCCTGATCCTCCACAGGTTCAAGTCCATCCGGCACCAGATAATAAATGTTTAGATTTTCCGGTTCTGTCGCATCGGAGAAATTTCCGTATCGTCCATGATTATAGGCAAGATGAGTTGTTACCGTATCGTCTGTAAAGAAATAACTGCCATTTGTCACGTTGATGTTATTGGAAACCTGTATATCCTCATACTGCATCCAGAAATAGTCCATAGTATAGTCGTAAGGCGTATAAGGCCTTCTGACAGGCTCCTCATCTTCTTTTTCAATAAATTCAGAGTACAGCGCAGTGTATGCATAGTCAGAACTGCTGACTGCCGGCGACTGTCCGCTGTCCAGTCTTTCCTTCAGCAGATCGTAGGTGGATTCCTTTATCTTAGCCACGACGTCAGTCCAGATGGCCGTCTTGAAACGGTCAATTTCTGTCTGTCCTGTCAGTGTAAGTCCGCCGTCCGGATACTCAAAAAGAATATACTTATAATCATTATCTCCGCCGACAGCTTCCCATCCGGCAGCGTCAAATGATTCCTCATATCTTGCAAATTCTATGATCGGTGCGTTATCGGTAAGCAGCGTCTTTGAACCGTTCGATGTGACACCGTATACTTTTGTCCCTGCCAGTTTTTGACGAAGAAGCGCCGCATCTTCTGATGAGAGTCCCACAAGCATGATTCGATATTCTGACGGACTCGTATAAGGACTGACATCTACCCTTGAACTTTTAATCACAAGTTTTCGTGTTTCCGCATCATTACGGGCATTTTGCACATTCCAACTGTATATATTTTTGTGAGTATAACGGATTCTCTGATCGCCCAGCTGTGATTTCTCATACGATAAAACAGTCAGGTTTCTGTCAGAAAAATATCCGCCGCCCATATGCCTGTAGCTGCCTCGCGGAGCAGTCCCGCCGTTTACCGGCTGATAGTCTGCGTCAATGGTTTTATTGTATTTAATCGTATCAATATAGACACTCGCATTCGGTGTTCCCGGCTCCTCTTTTAATATATAAAAGCTTTTGGCGCATGTTGCGCTTTCAGGTCCCAGATCTGTCATTGGAATACCGTTTTCTACCGGCTGAATGCTGAATTTCACCTGAAGTATCCGGCAGTTTTTTTCACTGTCGTTATCAGACAGATTAATACCTCCAAGATCAAGCGAAATCAAAAGGGCATCTGACGCTCTACTGTAGTCATCTCTTTCCATATCCTTAAAATATGATCCTGAAGTTTCATCCCATGTCCATCCCGTCCCCGGCTTTACAGTCAATCCCTCAGGGATTTTCGCCCAAATTCTCCTTGTTCTCGGATCATTTTCATTGTCGGCCGGATAATAACGTGAAACCGAAAAATCAATATAGGTCTGATCTTTTACCACATAGTTTTCATCCACCTCTTTTTGAAGACGTGAAGCCGCAAAGTTCTGACCCCGCAGACGTTCTATCCTCGATTTTCCGGTTACCGTCAGCACAGACGGTTCTGTCAGCCGCCTGCCTTCAGCGTTGTAAAACTCCTGTGTGATCCGGTATTCCTTCAGATTAGTTGTCATCCTCGGCAGAAGATTCATCCGTACCGGCGTACCGCCTGTATATCCTCCATAAATTGTCTTATATGAAGTAATTATTTGATATGAATCCTCTGTCTCCCTGATCTCCAGACTTCTGAATTTATCAAAAGACGTTGATATTTCGGATTCTTTAGGTTTCTGAAATTCAGTTTTCAGCACAGAAATAACAGTATATGCCCCTTCCGGCACCACAGTCAGGTTTCCGGAAACAGAAATATTGTTATATACAGTGATTATTTCTCCGCCATAGAAAGCTTCTTCATTTCCTGCTAAAACAATGGACGCAGAATAGGCGTCGGTAGACGCTTCTCCCTCATTTTCTCCGGTTTCAGAGTTTGAAGTTATCGGCTTGCTGCCGTTCGGCTGTTCCGTTCCGGAAGTTTCACTTGTTCCTGTATCTGTAGTTTCAGTTTCAGAAACCGTGGATGTCTCCGCTTCTGTGCTTTCTGACACAGATGTTTCCGGTTCTTCCGCTCCGGATGATTCCCTTCCGGATTCGGCAATTGCCGTACTTTCCGTAGGTTCAATTTCATCTGCACTGACAGCTCCGTCAGAAACACCGAGCGCTCCTGCCGTCAGCAGAATAGTCATTAGAACCGAGATCACTTTTTTCCCAAGTTTTTTCATTTGTCTGCTTTTCCTCCCTTCTTTGTGACTGTTTTATTATTTTGGTCATATTTTTGGAAAAATAATATCCGCTTATCACAGAACCGCCCAAAATGGATTATCCCTGACAAGCGGATTATATAAATGACCATTCTTTTATTTTAGTCACTATAAGGATGGTAGCATATTTATTGCCTATTATCCAGCTTTTTCTCAAATTAGTTTGAACTACCCCAAATTTCCGAATATTTCAATTATGTAAAATATTCCGATGAATTTATTTCAATTCAGACCACTGTGCTTCTCTAAATCCGACAAGAACACGCTCTCCTGCTAAAAGTATTGGACGCTTAACAAGCATTCCGTCTGTAGCAAGGAGTTCAAACTGCTCTTCATCGCTCATCTCCTTCAGCCTGTCTTTAAGTCCCATGGAACGATAGATCTGACCGCTTGTATTGAAAAAGCTTTTGAGCGGAATGCCGCTCTTTTCTTTCCATTCCTTAAGCTCTTTGGCCGTCGGATTTTCTTCCTTTATAGGACGTTTTTCATACTCTATCCCATTATCCTGAAGCCATTTTTCAGCTTTTTTGCATGTGCTGCATTTGTCATAGCATATAAATGTATACATATTGATCCTCCTGATTTGCAAGTTTACTCTTTCCCTAACTGCTTATAATGGCAAGATCAAGGGCAAGAAAATTTCATAACAAGATATAACAAAGCATGGTAATCGTAAAACTGTGGCATATATGCGAATATATTATAACAGATGATTTGTTATATGGATAAGTACATTTTTGATGAAAGCAATGGTCTTTGGTATGCATCGCAGGGAGATTTTCCCTCTGTCACATATTTATTTTACGAAAGTTGTTGTTTTTTGTATCGCGATGATGAATCAAGACTCCAGATGATGCAACGGGTATTAAAAGGAAGAATGTTACCACTGTTGATTATATTTTTTCTTGTATTGTTACCGCAGTTTCTTACTAACTTGTGTGATACACGCAATTATTCTATACCTGCATTTACCGGCGGCGTTTTGACAATGTACCTTGTGATATTCATCATATTCTTTGTAAAATACATTCAGTATAAAAGCAGCAGAAAATAATTTTATGATGTTTATAGAAAGAAATAACACTCTTCAAGATTAGAATTTTGAAGAGTGTTTTCCGGCTTCCTACCTATTTAGATTTTTGTCTGTTTATAAGAATTGCGCATATAATTACTGCTGCACAGAATAAAAGGATTAAGTACCATAGATTGGCAATGCCAAAACCATTATCTGACATCAAACGGTATCCCCAAAAAGCAGGAAAAATACGCCCTATGGTCTCAAAAATAACCGGCAGCAACTCGATAGGGAACATGATCCCCGAAAGCATAATAGAAGGTAAAAACACAAGCTGTGCTATCATTGTCAGCTTTGACTGACTTTTTACAGTCAATCCCAATATGCTTCCGATACTCAGCGACACAATGATGTATATGGTAAGCGCAAGAAAGAAAAAAGGAAGCTTTGCCGGCAAAGCCGCCTCAAACAGTATCGGTGCAAGCAGCAATATAATGGCGCAGCTAATCATCAAATGCACAAATGCAGAAAGGAACATTGTAACAAGGCCTAAATATAAAGGTATTCCATTTGCTTTATAAATCTTCTTCACATCACTTCCATAAGTCTCGATCAACGATGGAGGCAGCCCGATAAACGCTCCCATTGAAACACTCATCACGATCATAGATTGTATCAGTGTGCTTCTCATTTCAGGCATAACAGAAGTAAAAATACCGCCCATAAGCAAAAAGAAAATA
>CASEDW010000169.1 GCA_949286775.1 uncultured Eubacteriales bacterium
ATTCCAATTGTCATTGAGAATGTCGCGAGCAAGGAACTCCTTATAAACACATCTACAGGAAACACAAGCCCGAACAACGGATTTGAAGTAGGCAGTCTCACGCCGAATCAGTCTACCGTTACGGTATATGGACCTGAATCTATTATCAACAGTATAGACAGTGTCACTGCTGAAATAGATATCAACGGACTTGATCATGATGACAGTGTTCAGGCTGATCTCGTATTTATCGATAAAAATCAGGATGTCATTTCAGACGCCATTATCGAAAACGATATAACCTTCGTCGGCGGCAAGCCTGATATTTATGTGGCGGTTGATCTCTGGAGAATTAAATCAGATATCAATTTGAAAATAGACTATACAGGAACTCCGGCAGACGGATTTATGATAGGATCGATTCTTACGACTCCGGATCAGATTACTCTTGCCGGAACAGACGAAGCGTTAGAGAAGATAGAAGAGAACGACAATTCTATTGAAATTCCGGCTGATTTAATAGATGTTTCGGGACTTTCAAGCGATAAGCAGATTGAACTTGATCTGACTGAACTGATACCGGAAGATACAAAGATTCCTGTATCTACCAGCAGTAATCTTATCGTGAATATTACTGTGCTTCCTGTGGGAACAACCGAATTCGCCCTTGACGTCGATAAGATCGAAGTTAAGAATCTCAATCCTGATTATACTGTGTCTTATGACAAGCAGGAGATCACGTTGAGAGTAAACGGAAGTCTTTCTGAAATTTATAATTTAAGTTCAGGTAACATAAAGGCTTCTATAGATTTAAGCAATTACAAGACGGGAGATTATACTGTTCCGCTTTCGGTAGAGCTTCCTGACAGCTGCAGTCTTACGGAACAGCCAAGCGTATCAATACATATAAAATCAAACGTCGAAAACCAGTAAACTCAATCAGAAAACTTTAGTTAGGAGATATTCGAAATGAAACTTTTAGTTACAGGCGTCGCGGGACAGCTGGGTCATGATGTGATGAATGAACTTTACAAAAGAGGATATGAAGGCATAGGATCTGATCTCGCGCCTCAGTATTCAGGAATATCAGACGGAAGTCCTGTCACAAAAATGCCTTATATAAGTCTTGATATCACGGATAAAAACGCAGTGGAAAAAGCCATTGAAGAAATAAATCCTGATGTGGTTGTACATTGCGCGGCGTGGACGGCAGTCGATCTTGCCGAGGATGACGATAAAGTTGATGTCGTGAGAAGGGTAAATGTCGACGGTACGAAAAATATCGCCGAGGCCTGTAAAAAAATCGACTGTAAAATGGTCTATCTCTCTACAGACTATGTGTTTGACGGCCAGGGAACAGAGCCATGGGATCCTGACTGCAAAGACTACAAACCTTTAAATGTATACGGACAGACGAAACTTGAAGGAGAACTTGCCGTTTCAGAAACTCTCGATAAATATTTTATAGTTCGAATCGCATGGGTATTCGGACTCAACGGCAAAAACTTCATCAAGACAATGATAAACATCGGGAAAACACATGACAGCGTCCGTGTCGTAAACGATCAGATCGGCACGCCTACATATACGCTTGATCTTTCACGGCTTCTGGTGGATATGGTTGAAACTGACAAATACGGTTATTATCACGCGACAAATGAAGGAGGATACATTTCATGGTACGATTTCTGCTGTGAAATTTACAGACAGTGTTCTCTTTCAACGAAGGTTATCCCCGTATCTACCGCAGAATACGGTTTGAGTAAAGCCGCGAGACCATTTAACAGCAGACTTGATAAGAAAAAACTTGTCGAAGCCGGATTTAAACCCCTTCCCACATGGAAAGACGCTCTTAGCAGATATCTTAAAGAAATAGGAGAGATCTAATGTTAGCCGCATACCAGATCAAAAGAAAAAGAAATATAAAAATATTTATTTTTCTTGCAGCTGTATTCACGTTTATTATGTTTTGGGCATGCATACAGCCTCTGAACGCTTCGCCTGACGAAGCCATGCGTTATCAGATAGTCGATTTTATTGTGAGACACGGATATCTTCCGGACGGACGTGATCCTGAGATCATAAATGAGACCTGGGGCATTTCATATGGATTTTACCCGATTCTCTCATATATGATAATGGCGATTCCCGCAAAGATCGTAAGTCTCTTTACGACTGATCAGTTTGCTGTTCTTATAGCCGCGCGTACAGTAAATGCTGTTTTCGGAACTGTTTTCGCTTTTCTTGTTTTCAAAATTTCTGAAATGCTTTTTGAAGACAATTCAAAGTATTTATTTACTGTTTTGACGGCGCTGCTTCCGGGAGTAATATTTGTCCATTCCTATGTAAACAATGATTCGATGGCGCTTCTTGCTACGGCATGGATAGCATATGCATGGATAAAGTCGCTAAAAGAAGGCTGGACGATCAAAATATGTATACATCTAGCGGCGGCGATTTCAGTATGCGCGTTGTCCTATTATAACGCCTACGGATTTATACTCGTCAGCGTAATTTTCTTTTTTACGACGATACTTATCGGAAATAAAATTGACAACAAGGCAAAATTTGTCGCGAAACGGACGGCGCTGATTATAATTATAGTCCTTGTCCTTGTCGGATGGTGGTTTATAAGAAACTATATGCTCTATGGCGATTTGCTTGGTTCAAAAGTTATAGCGGAATATTCTGAACTTTATGCCGCCGAAGGATTTAAGCCATCCCAGAAGCTTACGCTTTCGGATCAGGGAATCGGTGTGCTTGGGCTTTTGCTGTTTCACGGCACGTTTTCAGGAAACTGGACTTTGTCAGTTATCATAAGTTTTATAGGCACATTCGGTTTTCTGAACGTATTTATGCCGGATTGGATCACAAATATTTATATTGTAATATTCGCGGCCGGCACGATAGGCGTAATAACAATGCTCGTCAGAACATTCAGCCTCACGTCAAAAACAGAAAACGGACGCGTTTTTAATAAAAAAGGCGTATTTAACTGGTGTATGCTGTTTGTCATAATCATTACGATTGCGCTTTTGATATATTACAATCTGTACAATGATTTTCAGCCCCAGGGCAGATATCTGCTGCCGATGGTCATTCCTTTCATGTACTTTATTACACTTGGAACAAAAAGACTTCTGGAGCTGATAATAAAAAAAGACAGCATACGTCAAAAGGTATATTTTGTACTTTCGGGTCTGTTTGTTTTGACAGTAATTCTTACGTATGTGATTTCATTTTATCCGGTGTACGTAAGCTAAAAAAATATATAAAATCATTGACATTTAATTGGTGATAATATATAGTTTGATTTAGCTGTGGTTCAGGAAAAGGAATCTCCAACCTCTCCTTAACTATAAGCGATAATAATAATTTTACAGGAGGATCTGAAATGATCACAAAAGAAAAAAAACAGGCAATTATTAACGAGTACGCACGAACAGAAGGCGACACAGGTTCACCGGAAGTTCAGGTTGCTATCCTTTCAGCTCGTATCAAAGAGCTCACAGAGCATCTTAAAGTCAACCACAAAGATCATCATTCAAGACGTGGTCTTCTTAAAATGGTTGGTAAGAGACGTGGTCTTCTTGCATATCTCAAGAAAATCGACATCGAGAGATATCGTTCACTTATTGAGCGCTTAGGAATCAGAAAATAATAATTGTAACTTACTAAGCTGCTTTTCCTTTTGGAGAAGCAGCTTAAACTGTATTAACAACATTCTATATTTAACAATGAGCAAGAGAATCCTCCGAGACTACTGAAAAGGGTATCATTTCATCTGACTAATGATATGTTTTTCAGTTGTTTCGGGTTCTTGCCATTGCAAATGACAAAGGAGAGAAAAATGGAAGAAAATAAAACATTTTCAACACCGCTTAAAAATGAATATAAGACATATTCAATGGAACTCGCAGGACGTACTTTGAAAGTTGATATCGGAAGAGTCGGAAAACAGGCTAACGGATGCGCGTTTATCAGCTACGCGGACACAACGCTTCTGTGCACGGCTACAGCATCAGATAAGCCAAGAGAAGGAATCGATTTCTTCCCTCTTTCAGTGGAATACGAAGAAAAAATGTATGCCGTAGGAAAAATCCCGGGCGGATTCAATAAAAGAGAAGGAAAGGCAAGCGAGCATGCCATCCTTACATCCCGTGTTATCGACAGACCCATGAGACCGCTTTTCCCGAAAGATTACAGAAACGACGTAACTTTAAGCAATATGGTTATGTCTGTCGACAATCAGGCAAATCCTGAGGTTGTAGCTATGCTCGGTTCAGCTCTTGCTACATGCATATCAGATATTCCGTTTGACGGTCCTATCGCAGCGACACAGATCGGTATGCTCGATGGCAAACTTATCGTAAACCCGACACTTGAACAGAATAAAAACTCTGATCTTAAACTTACAGTCGCTTCAACAAGAGAAAAAGTAATCATGATCGAGGCGGGCGCGAATGAAGTTCCTGAAGACAAGATGATTGAGGCTATTTATCTTGCTCATGACGTAAACGGCGAGATCATTAAATTCTTTGACAAGATCGTGGCTGAATGCGGAAAAGAAAAACATTCATATGAAAGCTGCGCTATCCCTGAAGAGCTCTTTGCAGCTATAAAGGAAATTGTTCCTCCTGCTGAAATGGAAGACGCAGTATTTACAGATGAAAAACAGGTTCGTGAGGAAAACATAGCGAAAATAACAGAAAAACTTGAAGAAGCGTTTGCTGAAAATGAAGAGTGGCTCGCTATTTTAGGTGAAGCCGTATATCAGTATCAGAAAAAGACTGTCAGAAAGATGATTCTCAAAGATCACAAGAGACCTGACGGAAGAGAAGTTCGCCAGATTCGTCCTCTTGCGGCGGAGATCGATATCATTCCTCGTGTTCATGGTTCAGCTATGTTCACAAGAGGCCAGACACAGATCTGCAACGTGGCTACGCTGGCTCCGCTTTCAGAAGCTCAGAGACTCGACGGACTTGATGAATTTGAAACGGAAAAACGCTACATGCACCATTACAACTTCCCGGCTTACTCAGTAGGAGAGACAAAACCTTCAAGAGGACCTGGACGCCGTGAGATCGGACATGGAGCGCTTGCTGAAAGAGCCCTCATTCCTGTACTTCCTTCAACAGAGGAATTCCCTTACGCGATCCGTACAGTATCTGAAACATTTGAGTCTAACGGCTCAACGTCACAGGCTTCAGCCTGCGCGTCTTCGCTTTCACTTATGGCAGCCGGCGTACCTATTAAAAAACACGTTGCCGGTATTTCATGCGGCCTTGTGACAGGCGATACAGATGACGATTATCTCGTACTTACTGATATCCAGGGACTCGAAGACTTCTTTGGAGATATGGACTTTAAGGTTGCCGGAACTCATGACGGTATTACTGCTATCCAGATGGATATCAAGATTCACGGCCTTACAAAAGATATTGTCTGCGAAGCGATTTCACGCTGCAAAGAAGCGAGAGAATATATCCTCACAGAGGTCATGGAAAAATGTATTCCTCAGCCAAGAGCAGAAGTCAGCGAGTACGCTCCTAAGATCATCCAGACACAGATCGATCCTGAAAAGATCGGCGAAGTTGTTGGACAGAGAGGAAAGACAATCAATACGATTATTGAAAGAACGGGCGTTAAGATCGATATTAATGACGACGGCTTTGTTTCTATCTGCGGAACAGATAAAGCTATGATGGATAAAGCTCTCGGATATATCAAGACGATTGTAACTGACTTTGAAAGAGGACAGATACTGACAGGAACTGTTGTTAGCATCAAAGAATTCGGCGCGTTCATCGAATTTGCTCCAGGCAAAGAAGGAATGGTACACATTTCGAATATTGCTAAAGAGAGAATCAAGAGAGTCGAGGACGTTCTTACTCTTGGAGACGTAGTTACTGTCGTTTGCCTTGGAAAAGATAAAATGGGCAGAATCAGCTTCAGCATTAAGGACGTGCCAAATAATAAATAAAAAGAAAGGGCTCTCGGAATGAAAACAATCAAAATTCAATATCTCAATGATGAAATAGAAAGATTGCGCTACATTGACGGAAAATCAGATTGGATTGATCTGAGAGCCGCAGAAACAGTTGAGCTTAAAGCCGGAGAGTTCAAACTTATTCATCTTGGAGTCGCTATGAAACTCCCCCAGGGCTATGAAGCTCATCTTGTTCCGCGCAGCAGCACATTTAAGAATTTCGGAATCATTCAGACAAATCATATGGGAGTTATAGACGAGTCTTACTGCGGTTCGTCGGACTGGTGGAAAATGCCTGTTTACGCGGTGCGCGATACTGTTATAAATAAAGGCGATCGTATATGCCAGTTCAGAATAACAGAACATCAGCCACAGATAGTGTTTGAAGAAACAGAACTTTCAGATTGCAGCAGAGGCGGGTTTGGCAGCACAGGTGTAAAATAAGGTTTTTATTAAGTATTTAAGGATAAACTATCGATGAAAATCTGGCAGCATTTTAAAACTATTACAGATCATAGAATACGCGTGATGATAAAATGCTTTAAAGTAGGTCTTATCTGGCAGGGTCTGACTCATGATCTCTCGAAGTATTCGCCTACGGAGTTTATAGAAGGCTGCAGGTTTTATCAGGGAGACAGAAGCCCGAATAACAAGGCGCGGGAAGTGACAGGGTATTCCTTCGCATGGCTTCATCATAAAGGCAGAAATAAACATCACTTCGAATATTGGATAGACTACGACATGAAATCTCCGCGTGTATTGGAGGGGCTTGATATGCCCAGAAAATATATCGCCGAGATGGTCATGGACAGAATAAGCGCCTGCGAGGTCTATCAAAAAGAAAACTACACCCAGCGATCCGCGTATGAATATTTTATGAAAGGCAAAGAAAGACACTGGTTTGTGAGCAAAAACACAATGAATGATCTCGAAATGCTTCTTCTTATGATGGCGGAAAAAGGTCAGAAAGAAACATTCAGATATATAAAGAATGAATATTTGAAAAATAAATAATAAATGTATCAAAGAGGATAAAAATATGATCAAAGTTGCAAAATTCGGCGGAAGTTCACTTGCTAATGCAGAACAGTTTACAAAAGTAAAAAATATCATAACAAGTGACGAAGCCAGAAGATATGTAGTACCGTCGGCGCCGGGAAAACGCTTTGGAAAAGATACAAAGGTTACGGACATGCTCTATGCATGCTACGCTAAAGCAGAAGCTGACGAAGATTTTTCAGCGGATCTTGCCGCTATCAGAGAAAGATATGAAGAGATCAACAATGGATTAAATATCGGATTCGACTTAAATCCTGATTTTGAATTGATCGAAAAGAATTTCAAAGAGAAAGCCGGCTCTGATTATGCCGCTTCAAGAGGCGAATATCTGAACGGAAAACTTTTATCAGCTTATCTCGGATTTGAATTCGTAGATTCTGCAGAAATTATTTTCTTTAAGAAAGACGGAACTCTTGATTTCGAGAAAACACAGAAAGTAATGCATGATCGTCTTAAGAAGATGCCAAATGCTGTCATTCCGGGATTTTACGGATGCGGTTATGACGGAAAGGTAAAAACATTTTCAAGAGGCGGTTCGGATATTACGGGATCACTTGTCGCTGTTGCTATTCATGCCGATCTCTATGAGAACTGGACAGACGTTTCAGGATTCCTTATTACAGATCCGCGTATTGTGCATAATCCGCCGACAATCAGCACTATTACATACAGGGAAATGAGAGAGCTCTCCTACATGGGAGCAACGGTTCTTCATGAGGATGCAGTATTCCCGCTTCGTAAAGAGGGAATTCCGGTAAACGTAAAAAATACTAACAAACCGGAAGATCCGGGTACAATGATCGTTGAAAGCACCTGCAACAAACCTAAATATACAATTACAGGCATTGGCGGAAAGAAGGGCTTCGCGTCTATCACCATAGACAAGGCAATGATGAATTCTGAAATAGGGTTCGGCAGAAAAGTGCTTGAAGTATTTGAGAAGAACGGTCTTTCATTTGAGCATACTCCTTCAGGTATAGATACGTTTACTGTATATTGTTCTCAGAAAGAGTTCATGGAAAAAGAACAGCAGGTTATAGCAGGTCTTCACAGAGCAGTGCAGCCTGATCATATTGAACTTGAATCTGATCTAGCCCTTATCGCAGTCGTAGGACGCGGCATGAAGAGAACAAGAGGAACAGCAGGACGCATTTTCTCAGCTCTTGCCCATGCTCATGTAAACGTAAAGATGATCGATCAGGGATCATCGGAGCTCAATATAATCATCGGCGTAGAGAACCGTGATTTCGAAACAGCAATCAGAGCAATCTACAGCATCTTCGTCGAAGCGAGGATATAAAAATAAGGGATGCAAATTGGAAGAACTCCTCAGCGTGCTTGCACGGTAGAGGAGTTCTTATAATTTGGAGACCGCAAAATATGAGCACGTAGTGATACGAAGTATCACGAGAGTGCGAATATTTTGAGGATTTCGAGAGTGCGAAGCACGGAGAAATCCGTATTTTTATATAAATCAAATAAGGAAATAGGATTTCGAGAGTGCGAAGCACGGAGAAATCCGTATTTTTATATAAATTA
>CASEDW010000170.1 GCA_949286775.1 uncultured Eubacteriales bacterium
ACTGCTATAAGTAAAGAAGTCATTTTTTATACCGCCTGTGTCATTTACTTTTATGATACCTTTATACTTCATTATGTCAATAGAAAAAACAAAAAACCGGATCTGTCAGACAGGGCTGCCTGCCCTATCCTTAAGATCCGGATCAATTTTATTGATTTTCTTAATTACATCCTTTTCCCTGGCGCACTTCGTCAAATTCGTCTTCTATATTCTTTGAAGGCGCAGGCGTAAGAAGGGATACTACAACGATACATATGATCGAGAAAATAAACGCCGGAAGAAGTTCATATATATCCCAGATTCCGCCTAACGGACGAACGAGAAGATTCCATATGAATACCATGCATCCGCCGCCGACCATACCTGCGACTGCTCCCGCTCTGTTAATACGTTTCCAGAACAGGCTCATAAGCATAAGCGGACCAAATGTAGCTCCGAATCCTGCCCAGGCGAAGCTTACTATCGAGAAAATAACACTGTTTTCATCGAGCGCTATTATAATAGCTATACCTGTAATAGCAAGAAGCGTGAATCGTGAAATCCACATAACATGTTTATCAGAGGCTTTTTTATGAAAAAGTCCCTGATAAATATTTTTTGAAAATGCGGAGGCCGCTATCAGAAGATATGAGTCCGATGAGCTTATCGTCGCCGCCAAAATTCCAGCCATAACAAGTCCCGCGATCACAGGCGGAAGCAGGTTTGTAGCGAGCAGAATAAATACGTTTTCAGCTGATGCTTCTGTTGTCAGAGCCGCAGGATATAATGTACGTCCTACTATTCCGATAAATACCGCCACTGTAAGGGATATAAGAACCCAAACGATCGCTATACGGCGGGATCTCTTAAGCTCTTTTTCTTTACGGATAGCCATAAATCTAAGAAGAACCTGAGGCATACCGAAATATCCGAGTCCCCACGCAAGAGAAGATACTATAGTAATAATGCTGTAAGTTCCGGCCTCGCCGAACTGAGGCACGCCGTTTACAACCTGCTGAACTCCTCCGTCAGTCACAGGCGTAGCGATTCCAAAGAAATCTAAAAAGCCCGGTATATTGGCAGCGTTATCCACAACTGCCGAAAGGCCTCCGGCAGCGATTGTTCCGGTGACTACAATTACAACAAGAGCTACGATCATGACTATAGCCTGCATGAAATCTGATGCGCTCTCAGCAAGGAACCCGCCTATGATTGTATATACAAGAACGAATACGGCTCCGATAATCATCATCGGTACATAGTCATAACCAAATACTGTTGAGAAAAGTTTTCCGCATGTGACAAGGCAGCTTGCGGCGTATACCGTAAAGAATATAAGAATAAACAGCGCTGAAATTGTCATCACGACTTTACTCTTCTCGTGAAAACGGTTCGAGAAAAACTCAGGCAGTGTAATCGCATTTGCTTTTACGCTGTATCTGCGCAGTCTCTTTGATACTATAAGCCAGTTTACATATGTTCCGACGGCAAGACCGATCGCAGTCCAGGCGGCGTCAGCTATACCGCACCAATATGCGACGCCTGGAAGTCCCATAAGAAGCCATCCTGACATGTCTGAAGCTTCGGCGCTCATGGCCGTTACCCATGGTCCTAAAGAACGTCCTCCCAAAAAGTATTCTTCAGAGCTCTTGTTCGCTCGTTTCGCGAACATTACTCCGATAAATATCACGACAGCCATATAAGCGCCCATCGTGATCATGATCTGTAATGAATCCCCCATGATAAAACTTTCTCCTTTTGTAAATTGATGCCGGGGCAAAATCCCCGACCGTTAAGTCAGCTTTTAAACTTTACCATAATAAAATCATTTTGCCAAGAGAATCTTCACCATGCAAAGTTTCAATATTGTCAGAAACTATAATCCCGGACTTTAAGTTAATATTGAAAAACAATTATTCTACATATTAAAAGGACTGCCAGATGACAGTCCTGAAAACAATTATTTTATGAATTTTATAAAGAAGCTCCAAAATCGCTGATAAGAATCTGACCCGTAAGAGGTTTTGATTCGTCCGAAGCAAGGAATAAAAGTATGTTGGCAACATCTTCAGGTCGGCAAGGACTCACGCCCTGCAGGTCATTATGTTTAGCCATTGCACCCATCATTCCCATATCCAATTCTTCAGGTTTCATGCCTGCTGTCATAGGAGTCAGAATTGTTCCCGGACATACGGCATTGCATCTGATCGCTTTATCCGCAAGCAGAAGCGCGGTATGTTTGGTGATTCCAATAACCGCTGCTTTTGAAGCAACATATGCTGCTCCGCCGCCGCCGTTGAATCCTGCCACTGACGCCACATTCACTATTGAAGCTCCGCTTGTCATATGAGCCAGCGCAGCACGAATGCACTGCATCGTTCCTCTCTGATTAATAGAAATAATCTTTTCAAAGTCGCTGTCCAGATATTTATCTATGGCTTTAAGTCCATTGTCAAGCACACCGGCGTTGTTAACTAAAATATCAAGTTTTCCGAATTTGTCTACAGCTGCCTGAACAAGAGCGCGGCAATCTTCATCTTTTGAAATGTCTGTCGGTACGGCAAGTACGCTGCCGCCTGCCGAGCGGATTTCTTCTGCTACTTTATCAAGAGCTTCCACACGTCTTGCACTTATGACTACATTTGCACCTTCTGCTGCAAATAATTTTGCGGCTGCTGCGCCAACACCTGAGTTACCGCCTGTTATAATTGCTGTTTTTCCCTGTAATCTGTTCATAAGCGTCACCTGATATAATAAATCTATTACATCTTTTCCTTTCCTGATTATTTAAGATATTTTCATATCGTTCTCATAAATTTGCTGAAATATCTTGATCTAATACTACCATTTGCAGAAAAAATTCGCAACAATTATTATTATTATAACTTTATTGTTGTTTTTTTAAGATATTTTTTGCCTCTTCTTCGGTTATCACCTTGCACGTCACCATTTTCTCCAATACCTGCTTCATTCGCTCATCGGCTAACTTCGGATTTACATTAGGCGAATACGCGGACGGCGCGTTTGGAAGTCCTGCAAGCATTACGGCTTCATAATCAGTCAACTCCTGCGGAGTTTTTCCATAATACCCCATAGACGCGTCATAAATTCCGTAATATCCGCTGCCAAAATAAATTGTATTTACATAAAGTTCGAATATCTCTTCTTTGCTGTATTTTTTCTCGAAATCCAGAGCGGCAAAAATTTCCGCGAACTTACGCTCGAAATTTTTATCCTGTGAAAAATACTCATTCTTCATCAACTGCTGCGTTATTGTGCTGCCTCCTTCGGCAAAAGACATTGTTCTCAGATCGTTGAAGACGGCGCGTCCGATCGCCAGCAAATCGATTCCGTTATGCTCAAAAAAGCGCTTGTCTTCGGCGCATATAACAGCATCGATATATATTTCCGGAAGTTCGTCAGAACTGACAAAATTTTCATCGCTGCGTATGGATTCGACTTTTTCTTCAAAGGGTATTTTTTCGACTGCTTTTTTATACATGTCATAACCTTTTATCCCGAAGCATATGCCTGCTATCGCGATTATAACAAGTACTACGGCAAAAACGCTCAACAGGACTTTTCCTAAAATCTTTAATAAGCTCATAAATATTCCGTCCTTTCAGCCTGCTGTTAAATATCATCATTTGCTCCATTTATCTGCTGCCGACCAAACGTTTGCCAAAATAAACATCAAAATCGCGGCTGGAACTAAAATAGCAATTAACATGACAAAACTGAATCCCTTTTTTAAATGTTCTTTTTTTATTGTGGTAACTTTAATTCTATGCATCATTAAAACTCCTCTCCTGTTTATTTATATCTGAATTATAACAACTGATCCTGTACGCCTTACATCTATTCATGTGACAATGAGCCATGTAAAAGTGACATTTTTGAAATATTGAGATTTATTTGCCGGCAACTCATATTTATTTAAAAAAACTGCGAACAACTATGATCGAAATCATATCATTCGCAGTTTAATTTTTGATTTAATAAATATTAAGATTGTATTTATTTGCTTACTATTTTATAGTAGCTTTTTGCTGTAAGCATATAAATTATGATATACAAAACGACAAATGCCGCGAAACAGATCAGATAACATTTAAGATAGAGGCCGGTATCGATCATACCCAAAAGCGACATTATGCGCATCATCATGGGATACGTGGCGATCACATGACATCCCGCGCCTATGAGCGGCATGAAAAATACTGTAAGCACCTGGGAACGTATCGATTCCTTTACTTCACGTCTGCTCATTCCGACTTTCTGCATAATCTCAAAACGAGCCTTGTCCTCATATCCTTCAGATATCTGTTTATAATAAATTATCAGCACTGCTGCCATCATAAACAGCATTCCAAGGAAGATTCCGATAAAGAAGAATCCGCCGTAAACTCCGAGATAACCGTCGCGTCCGTTGGCCTGAGAACTGATCTGGCCATTGAAACCTGAAGAACTTATAAAAGAGCGCGCCGCGTCGTAGAACTGTATCTGTTCATCTTTATCAGCGTCAGTATCAAATACGTAATAACTTCTTACATCGCATATGCTTCCATCCTCCTCAGGCAGAGCGCTGTAAAGTTCACTCGACAGTTTTTCAAGCTCTGCTCTGTCTTTTACAACTATGAAATGAGAATAAGCGGCATATGCCGTCGAGAAACTCTTGCAAAAGAAATCGTCAAGTTTTTCTTTAACAGTATAGTTTCCGTCAAGGACACTCAGTTTATCATAATTGTAATCAGTATTATACGAATAAAGAAGTATTTCCCCGTCGTTTAAAGTCTCATCTGATCCGGTAGCCCTGTTATAATCTTCGAGGTCAAAGAAAAACAGGCATGAATACGAATACAAGCTGTCAGATACGTCCGTTGAATTGACGTCAAAAGAGTCACCTGACTGAACTGCCGTAAATGAAAGGCTGTCAAATTCATACTCCTTTGTGACGTTCAGTCCCTTCTCTTTCTGAAGATCGCGAATCTGATCAAATATTTCACTGCTTTTTTCCGGCTCATCCCTGTATGAATAAACGCAGAAGTCATTTCCATATATAGCCTTTATTATACCTTCCATTCCAAACATAAGTGAGCTTGTACATGAAATGATAACCAGCACCATAGTTGAAAGAATACAGATATTAGCAAGTCCGACAGCATTCTGTTTCATTCTGTACATCATGCCTGAAACACTTATAAAATGCTTCGTCTTATAATAATACGACTTATTCCTGCGAAGTATTTTCAGAAAAGCTATGCTTCCCGCAGTGAAAATCATATATGTTCCTGCTATGACAAGAATTACCACAGGGAAAAACAGAGCGAAGCTTGTAAGCGGATTTACCGAGGTTATAGCCAGAAAATATCCAAGTGCAACACAGGCAATGCCCAGTACAGCGATCAGCCACTTGGCTTTCGGCTCTTTTTCTCCTGCCGCGCTTTCCTGAAGCAGACGTATAGGATCTGATAAATGCACCTGTCTTACAGCATTGAGGAATATAAGCAGGAAAATTATCGCAAATAGAATCAGAGTATTTCTGATTGATTCAGCCGAAATATAAAATCCGAGTGATATCTTAGCGTCTACCATGCGCGATACGATGAGAAACATCAGTTTATCCAAAGCAACACCTATCACTATTCCAACAGATAAAGAAATCAGAGCGGTATAAAGCGATTCATATGCAAGAGTCTTGCTTATATGACGTTTCTCCATACCGAGTATGTTGAACAGGGCAAGTTCTTTTTTCCTTCTCTTTATCAGAAAGCTGTTAGTATAAAACAGGAAGATAACGGCGAAGGCGCCGGTAATCCAGCATCCGAACGACATCATCACGGAAAGGGAATTGGCATGTATCATGTCCTCTATTCCGGGATTCATTGAAAGCGATGAAAGCATGTAAAAAACCGCAACAGTAATAATGCATGTAATTATATAAGGAAAATACATTTTGCTGTTTTTTCGGATATTCTGCGCTGCTAATTTTGCGAAAAATCCTTTATTCATCCTGACCACCTCCGGTCGCAAGAAGAGTCAGCGTATGCGAGATTCTCTGATACAGCTGCTCGTTAGTCATTGAGCCGCGGTATATCTGATGGAAAATCTCCCCATCCTTTATAAACATTACTCTCCCTGCATGACTCGCTGCGTTTACCGAATGTGTTACCATTAAAATTGTCTGCCCTGAATTATTAATTTCTTTAAAGATCCTTAAAAGCTCGTCGGAAGATTTTGAATCGAGGGCTCCTGTCGGCTCATCAGCAAGTATTAATTTAGGCTTTGTAATAATTGCCCTGGCAACAGCTGCGCGCTGTTTCTGACCGCCGGATACTTCATATGGAAATTTTTCGAGCAGATCAAATATTCCTAATTTTTTCGCTATAGGATAGAGAAGATCCTTCATTTCTCCGTATGTCTTTCCTGATAACACAAGCGGCAGAAGTATATTATCTCTGATGGAAAATGTATCAAGAAGATTGAATTCCTGAAATACGAATCCCAGATTGTCCCTTCTGAACGC
>CASEDW010000171.1 GCA_949286775.1 uncultured Eubacteriales bacterium
ACTGTCTGTTTTGCCGAGATCGTTCACCGAATAAATATTTTTGACGTGCGATTTAAAAAACTTATTTGACAAGCCGCATATGCGTTCGATCAGATCCTTGGAATGCTTCGCGTTTATATGCTTGCTTCCGAGTATGCCGTCTATTATCAAATGGAGTTCCGAATCCTCGAATTCACGGTACGCTAGATAGCTTCCGCCTCTGCCGGATCCGATATCTATGCCCGCTTCTTTAAGCAGCGAAATATTGCGCCCTATCGCCTTGCGTTCGATCACGATCCCGTATTCTTTTTCAAGACGAGACGCTATTTCTTCCTGAGTGAGCGGGTGCTCCTGATCGCTGTATTCCTTTAATATCTGCAATATTCTTATCAATGCAAGCTTTTTCGGCTCAAGACTATCCATATTGTCCTCCAAAAAGATATTACCTGTACATTATGATATATTCCATATACCAATGCACTCATATGATATCTTTGTAAAAATGCATTTTTTCTTAATGACATTACTGCCATTATTATTTTATTATATTTTAAATATAGATATAAGAGTGTACCAAAAACGTCGCTTTATTCATTTTATCTTAATTCGGCACTTTAGGCATATTGCAGACTCCTGCTTTCTAAAACTTATCTGATATTATCCTATCACACCAACAACTCCGGATCTTTTCTGTCCGAGCATACTTTTTTCAGCATATTTCTGACGCCTTCGAGCATTGCGTCATCCACTTTTCGCGCCGAATGCTGGCAAATCTTAACACAGCGCATACAGGAAATGCACTTACTGCCATCGACCACTTTAGGATCATTTGCAGATATGGCCTGTACCGGGCATCTCTCCGCGCACAGTCCGCACTTAACACATTCTTCTGTAGGATGAGGCACCATGCCGGATCCGCCGCGCTCCTTATAAGGTCTGTTCCCCGGAATTTCCGGTTCAGAGCTGTTTCCTGATTCTATCTTTTTCCTTATTTTATCAGCGAATTCGCGAAGTTTCGCAATGTCATCTCCGTCAGGACGTCCTTCGGCAAATTCATGGGCTATCGAGTGTTCTGCTATTGCTGCAACAGCCGCAATAACGCAAAATCCAGCCTTTTTTACCGCATCCTGCAATTCTACAAGCGTATCTTCATAAGCCCTGTTTCCGTAAACGCACACCAAAACTGCCTTTGCGCCATTTCCACAGATTTCTGAAATTCTTTCTGCTGCCACAGCCGGCACACGTCCGCCATATGACGGAACCGCGATTACTGCTGCATCTTCTTTACCAACAGAAATATCGGAAAATCTCGTTTTACTATCCGTCAGATCAACAAATTCTCTTTCGTCAGCCCAAGCGCTGCCCAGCGCTTCCGCCGCTTTCTTTGTCCCTCCTGTCGGGCTGAAACATATCTCATAGATCTTCATATGCATTTCCTCCGATTTTATAATCTCGTCAGCTTTCTGTCTTTTCGCTGAGCCGTTCTCTTAAATTTTACGTCAGAATGCCCGATAGCAAGGGTACAAGCAATCTCATATCCTTTACGTATCTTCAGATATTCTTTGATACGTTTGTCATAAGAAGCGATCTTAACAAATCCCACATATACACAGCCGAGCCCGAGAGCGTTTATCATAAGCTCCGCGTAAGCTGCGGCTATAGCTCCGTCTACATCGCTTTTTGCCGATATAACAAGGACTGACGGCGCTTTGAAAAACAGTCTGTCTGTTCCGTTTTCTTTATATTCGGTCAGCATTCTGTTCCAATGGGACTGATACGTTTTAATAACATTTTTCGTGTTTTCCGGAACTTCATCAGGTAGATTGCCCGGAAGATCATTAAGCGCTTCCATTGCATACAAAGTAAAGTCCGAAAGCTTATCTTCTATCAATGTCAGTTCGACTTTTTGAGTGTTTCTTCCTGTCGGAGCATATTTTATCGCTTCCAGTATTTTTTCCATCTGTTCATCTGTTACTTTTTCATCAGTAAAATTTCTTATCGAACGCCTCTGCTTCATTGCAGACAACAATTTTTCAGGATCAAGCAAACGCTCCGAATTTTTTATTTCTTCATACGGCGCATTTTCATATCCCTCGATCAAAACAGCGCCTGTCGGACATACGGCAAAACAATGACCGCATCCCATGCAATATGTTTCGTTCATCTCGGCTTTTCCATCGACGATACTTATAAGCCTCATCGTGCATTCTCTCACGCATGCCCCGCAGCCTATGCATTTTTCTCTGTCTATTTTAATCATATACTGCAAAACCTTTCTTAAAAATTGTATCTAACAATCTCACAGTTTTTTACGCCCCACGCGGCATACTCTTCATTTGTCATATCGCGAAAATATGATTCCACAACCCTCGCGATTCCGTTGTGCGCCACAAGAATATACGTTTTATCTTTATCTTTTTTCAGTTCGTCAAGCAGATTATATATTCTCTGGGCAAGACGAAGCGTTGATTCTCCTCCGTCATGACTGCTGGCAAAAAATTCCTTTGCTTTCTTAAATTCTTCGCTGTCGCGGGGCGTTGATTCCCACTTTCCAAAGTTCTGTTCTTTAAGCCTTGGTTCCATACGTGCGGGAATTTTTGTGATTTCAGAAATATGTTTTGCGGTGTCGGCAGCGCGTATCAGCGGAGAATATAGAATTTCATCGGCTTTAATGCCCTCTTCAACTATTTTCTTTCCTGTTTCGATCGCCTGTTTGTGTCCAAGTTCCGTGAGCTCAATATCAGTTGCTCCGCAGATCTTGTTTTCAACATTCCAAACTGTTTCTCCGTGTCTTATAAAATATAATTTTCCCAATACTTATCACCCCTAAAACGTGAATCTCAGATATATCCCATCGTTCTTAAAATAAACAGCCACATTGTAAGTGTAAACGCACTGAACATTGTGGTGAGCATTACAGTGCTTGCCGACAATACGCCTTCATGTCCCATGTTTTTCGCCATGACATAACATGTGACTGTCGAGCTTGAACCGAGCATTACAAGGATAGCCACCAGCTCCTCGTTCTTGAATCCCAGCGCGACTGCAATCGGTATAAATATCGCGCAGAATCCGACAAGTTTAAAAATCGCGGCTGCAACAGCCGGTTTTACTTTAGCGAAGGCTTTGTGAATATCAAAGCTTGCTCCCATCGCGATAAGTCCCAGCGGTGAAGCCACCTGTCCAAGCATTGAGGTGCTCTTTGTCAGCATTTCCGGAGTCGGTATTTTAAGCAGCGACCATAAAAGCCCTATAACTATGCCTAAAATGATCGGATTTTTCGCCACTCCTATAAGCGTCCTCTTTACAAGCTGTTTTGTATCTTCTTTTTCTCCCGGCTTGAAAGCGCACAGCACAACTACCGCCATTACATTGTATAACGGCACCGAGCCTATGATCATCATCGGTGCCATTCCGCTCGTTCCGTAAATATTTGTTATAAACGCAATGCCGAGTATGGCTGCGCTGCTCCTGTACGAAACCTGTATGTATTCTCCACGGATGCTTTTGTCAAAAAACAGCGAAACGACAAAGGATATCGCGATGCTTATGACAGTCACGCAGAAGCAGAACAGCACAAACCCACCGTTCCAGCTTTCCGAAAAATCCACCGTCGCAAGATCGTGAAAAAGCATCACCGGAAGAGCAACTTTAAATACAAATGAATTCATCTTAGAGGCGAAAGAATCATCTATCAGATTTATCTTCTTAAAAAATACGCCTAAAAGCATCATTACAAATATTGGTACTGTAGCGTTGAGACTGAACATTAATTCACTCATTTATACTCATCTCCAATCACTTATAAACAGTCAGCTCGTGAAGCGCCCTTGTAGCGCAGATATACTGATATTTTTTATAAATATTCAGTTTTTCATCCGCCTCTTTTACAAATACCTGGTCAAATTCAAGGCCTTTCGCGTAATAAAACGGAGCTACTGTAAGACCTTTTTTAAACGAAGTCGAATTCTCGTCAATAACGGAACATTCTATATTGTTAAGCTTGAATTTCTCGCATATCTCTCGCGCTTCCTGCATTGTCAGCGTTAAAACCGCCGCCGTTTCATATCCTTCAGTATCTCTATTCTCATCTTCGAGATTAAGCCGTGAGATCACGTCTTTGACAAGATCATCTTTATTCTGAAGACGTATTTCATCAACTTCGCGTCCTTCTCTTTCGAAATATTCAATACCGTCCTCATGGAAAATGGCGTCGGCATATTTCGCGATCTGCGACGTATTTCTGTAACTCTTTTCAAGTTTTAAGGTTCTCGTTCCGTTTCCGAGCATTTTAGGAAGGAATTTCAGCACGTCCCTGTTTTCTTCTTCCATTGTCTGCGCCTTGTCGCCAAGAATTGTCTTCGGGCATTTGAAAAGATCCAGCAGTATGCTGTACTGCAAATACGTATAATCCTGCATTTCGTCTATTACAAGATGCCTTACATTTCTGTGATCATTCGCCTTAATCAGCCTGTATTTTAAATAGAGCATCGGGTAAAGATCTTCATATCCGATAAATCTTTTGTCTTTTTCCACATCAGGCAGCGTCTCGTATCCGTATTCTTCAAGGAAAATATTGTATAAATTATAAATATCCTCTGTCGATAAAAGCTCTCCGAATTTTTCTCTTATCTCTTTTTCATCCTCATCCTCGAGTTTATTTCCAAGTGTTTTATACTCGTCAATAAATCTTTCGCAGATGTATTCTATCCTTGTAAATATCGGCGTATCGGCAAACTTTTCATAAAACAGTTCCTGTATCTCATCGGCTGTCATTATAAATTTCCTGAATTTAATATCTTTAAAATCGATCAGCCAATCTTCCATTTCAAGAACAAATCCCTCAAGCTCATTTATATAATCTTCCGACTGCTTATAATAATATAAATCGTTTGTTTTCTCATATAAACTCATGTCGTCTGATTTCATGCCGTTCTTTTCAAGTTCTATCATTCTTTCAAGGAACTGATATCTGTCTTCGCAGTCGTCTATATAATCGCTGAGTTCAAAATAAGCGAATACATCAAGAGTCATCTCGCGGATTCTCTCTTCGCCGAGTTCCGGCAAAATATGAGCTATATAATCAGAAAATACGCCGTTCGGGGACAAAATAAGCACATTCGAGGACTTTAATCTATCCCTGTCATGGTATAAAAGATAAGCGATCCTGTGAAGAGCGATTGATGTCTTGCCGCTGCCGGCGCATCCCTGGATTATAAGGTACTTATCTGTTCTGTTTCTTATAATGCTGTTCTGCTCTTTCTGAATCGTTCTGATAATATTTTTAAGTTTGACGTCGCCGTTTTTGCTCAGTTCTTCTCTCAGAATTTCATCATCTATATTGAAATCATTTTCGATCTCATATATCATTTTTCCGTTTTTGATCTTGTACTGAACTTTTTTGCAGATCTCACCCGTGAGAATACCTGCCGGTGCTTCATACTGAGCTTTTCCTTTATCATAATCATAATAAAGACTGCTGACGGGCGCTCTCCAGTCATATATAAGAGGTATCTGTCCTTTTCGTTCGGAAAAATTGCTTATTCCTATATAAAATCTTTCCGCTTCATCTTCATCTTCGTAAATAAAATCAAGACTTCCGAAAAACGGTGAATCCATCATTTTCTTCAGTCTTCCAAGCATCTTTATATTTTCATCATTAGTTTCAACAGAAAGCTGCAATGCAAGCATGTTATCGTAATTTTCATATCCATACTCGTCCATCTCGGTATAGTTTTCCCAGTAATAATCATTCATCCTGTCTATATCGGCTTTCAGATAATCGATGTCCTGTTTTATCTCATCATATCTTGTATTCAGCTTTTCCTTGATAAATTCAAGATATTTTTTTCCGTCGCTCATGTTCATCTCCAATTAGTTTTTATTTCTTAAGCAATGTTAAATATAATATCATAAATCACTTCATATTTCACGTTTCAGATATATTAAAATGCATGGTTAAAATACACTGTTTCTGTACTCCTTCGGCGTCATTTTCTCGCTTCTTTTAAAAACGCGCGTAAAATAAGACGCGTCGTCAAATCCTACAAGGGACGCTATTTCCGAAACCGGTTTTTCTGTTTTTATTAGATAGTATTTTGCCTTGTCTATCCTTAAATTTGTAAGATAACTTATGGGAGTAACTCCGCAGTGTTCCTTAAATCTCTTTATGAATTGAGAAGAGCCCAGGAAGCATCTGTCGGCAAGCTCGGACATGTATATCTCTTCCGCATAGTGTTCCTGCATATAGGAGATCGCTGGCTCAAGTGCCGTATTTTGACTTTTAGCAATCATCAGTTCTCCGTACATATTGTAAAGCAGGCAGCTTATTCTGATCTCGCTTTCATAAGACCATCCCTTTTTGGCGAGCGAATATACTTGCTCCCACAGGGCGAGAATTTCAGAATTATACGGCATGATATGCCCTCTGTCTTTTATCTGATGGATGTAGAGCTGCTTCGCAAGAGTTCCTGTCAGAGTGATGTAGCAAAACTGAAAATTATCCGATGCGTTATTTACCTCATAGCCCTTTGAAGTGCTCACAACAAACGCGCTTCCCCTTGTAAGATTGTATTTTTTGTCATCATATTCTACATTGCATGATCCGTTAAGACAAAAAACAAAGACTATAAAACGCTCATCCGGTTTACATATATAGTGAAACGCTCTATCAGCCGAAAACGACGCCATCCGATACAGCGTTATACCGGCTGCGTCCGCGTCATACATGCTTGTCCAAAAAGCGATCCGAAGCAGTTTTCCATTCATATCTTTCATCCTGCAATCCTCCTGAATGTGCAATGAGCCAATCATAAAAAAATCCTATTTTCTCCCAAAATTATATCAGGAATCCGATTTATTGGATAGTAGAATATAATGAGACCAGGGTTAAAAGTCTAAGACCACATGAGTCTGCTCATAAAATAATCGGAAGGAGAATCATTATGGAAAGAAAAAATCTTGTAATCATAGGCTCAGGCGCTGCCGGACTCGGCGCTGCTGTAGCTGCTGCCGAAAAAGGCGTTAAGGATATCGTTGTTCTTGAAAAAGCGAAAAACATTGGCGGAATTTCCATTACCGGTATGGGTATCTTTGCTATCGAAAGCAAATATCAAAAGGAAAAAAACGTAAATTATACAAAGGATCAGGCCTTTCACGATCTGATGGAAATCACCCAGTGGAAACCTGACGCGAAGCTTGTCCGTGAATATGTAAATAAATCAGGAGATACTATCGACTGGCTTGAAGAAAAGGGCGTGAAATTTCAGCTTCTTGACAAACTTACATATCCCGGAGCCATAAATCAGACAGGGCATCTGATAGTTCATCCTACTCTCGGCACAAGACCGGGATGCACTTCGGAAATGATCAATTGCCTTCTCAAACGAGCTCAGGAATACGGAGTTGAAGTAATCACAGAAGCCGCCGTAACAGGTATTGAAAAGTCAGAAAACGGTTATGTTATATTTTATAAAAAAGACGACGAGCCCATAATGCTGGATACAAAAGCAGCCGTTATCGCCTCTGGAGGATGCGTTCACGATCCCGAAATGCTTCACGATATAGGAAAACCCTACGGTCATGATTATGTTTATAACAAAAGCTATGGCCTCGGAAACAACATTCCTCTTACCGGCGAGCTTATAAAAATGGCCTGGAGCCTTGGATGCGTTCCTGACGGCATGGCGCTGATGGGAACCACATATATGGACGGCTTTAAATTCCCGCGTTCGCCGGAAACACAGCCTTTGTGGGATTTCATGAGTTTCAGTTTCCCTTATCTTTGGGTCAACAAAGACGGAGAACGTTTTGTCGACGAAGGCAATATGAATGGCGCATACATGTCAAACGCTGTCGCAAGGCAAAAAGACGGTCAGTATTTTCTTGTATTCGATCAGGCTCTCATAGAACATATAAAGAATGATGGACCTGACATTTACGGCTATCTGCTGGATGATGATAATGTGGATCTTGAAAAAATATTTAAGATCGTAATGGAAAGATCCGATAATTATTTTATGGCCGACACTTTAGATGAGCTCGCTGAAAAAATGAACATTCCTGCCGACAGATTTAAAGCAACAATCGAAGAATACAATTATTTCTGTGAAGACAGGCATGACGCGGTATTCGCTAAAAATCCCAAATTCTTAAAGCCTATCATCACGCCTAAATACTACGCCATAAGACGCATGAACGCAGGATACGGTACAGTCGGAGGCATAAAGATCAATCACAAAGCTGAAACGGTTGACAAAGATATAAATGTAATCCCGGGTCTTTACGCGGCGGGCGACTGCGCAAACGGAATCGTAAGCTACAACACATCCATCATGTACTATGTATGGGGCGGAACCCTCGGATTCGCCATCAACTCAGGACGTATCGCCGGGGAAAACGCGGCTGATTACATTCTTAAATAAAACTGACAGCAAACGGATACATATCGGATATAATATTCTGATATGCATCCGTTAAAGTCATTATAAATAAAGGAGGCAAAATGCGGATTAAAAATGTAAATGTGGCCATTTTCGGCTCAGGACTGGCCGGACTTACAGCAGCAGTAACACTTCTTGAAAAAGGCGTTAAAGCCGTTGCGGTATTTGAAAAAAGGCCGTTTCAGGGCGGAGCCGTATCGAACACCCCGATGTGTACAATGGCAGTAAAAAACGACAGAAAATACCAGGATAAGGCCTTCAAAGAGCACTGTCGTTTTACAAGCTTTGATGCAAATATGGAAACGGCGCGCGCATGGATCATGAACAGCTGGAGGATACCTGGATTTATTAAACGTCTAGGACTTGATTTCGAAATGGAAGTAGAAACTTTGCTGGAAGAAATAGGAAACAACGACGCTTACACAGGCGGATTTCCCTTCGGAATGAACCTTGGCGACTATTACATATTAAAAGCCCGGGGCAAAGGTCACGGCGCAGCGCTTATATGCCTTAGAGCCGCTCAGAAGATCAGAAAACTTGGCGGCGAGATCATCTTCAATACAGCCCTTCAGGAGCTTTTGACAGATGAACACGGTGTTACCGGCGCCATCGTAAAGGAAAAAAGCGGCGAAACATATCAGGTAAACGCTAATGATGTGATCATAGCGACAGGCGGACTTGGAAACGCGGCAAAAGAAATGATAAAAGAAGAAACCGGTTATATAAATACAGACCGGGAACTTACAGGCGGCGGCAATCATTACTGCAACAGTTTTGTAAACGACCAGATGACAGGCGACGGCCTTAAAGCAGCCTGGAAAATCGGAGCCGAAAAGACAAAGATCATGGGTTCAGGACGTCATATCGCCTATCCCGGGGTTGTAAATTACGTCCCATGGATAGTTAAAAATCAGATATCAACCATAATGGAACAGCCTTATCTCATCGTAAATTCATACGGAGAACGATTTATAGATGAGGGCGAAAACCGCCGTTCTGCAAATATGGCAGCTGCTATGCGAAATCAGCCGGGACGGATCGCCTATCTGATCTTTGACGAAGATACTATGAAACATCTCGAAACAGAAGGCACGGAATACTTCTATATGATTTTTCCTGCCACTATCATTGAAAACGGAAAAGAACAGTTTCGGGAAATGATCGAAAAATACGGCAGCAAACAGGTATTTATGGAGGACTCCCTTGAAGCGCTCGCCAAGAAAGCAGGAATTGACAAAACCGGGCTTTTAGAGACGGTTGACCGTTACAATCAGCTCTGCGATAATGGATACGATGAGGACTTCGGAAAAGAGTCTAAATATTTAAGACCTGTTAAGAATGCTTCTTTTTACTGTATCCGCCTGTGCAACTGCACATATTCAATGATCGGCGGTATCAACGTTAATAAAAAAGGACAGGTTCTTGATAAAACTCACAGACCGATAGAACATCTTTACGCGGCAGGCGACTGCGCCGCCGGATGCATATACGGTTCTTCAACGCCTAACGTTACATCTGTCAGCAGTATTTCCTACACCCAGGGAATGATCTGCGCCGACAGCATAGCTTTTGAACAGGAAAGGAGCGCCGGGAAATGATAAAAATTGCTGATTATTGTATCAGATGCGGATTATGCATCGATCTGCATCCCGAACTGTTTGAATACGATTTTGAAAAAGACGAGATCATTTTAAAGCCTGAAGCGTTTAAAGAAGAGAGACTTGACGAAATGAAATCCATGGCGAAAGACTGCGCTGTCGCCGCAATTGTAATCACTAAAACTGAAGGAGAAAACAATTAATGAACGCAATTTGGTTTACAGATAAACCTATGGCAACGCCATATTCAAGCGGATTATATTCTAAAGATTTCACTTTGGCCGAAATGAGAAAAATGTCCGCTGAAATCACAGATGAAGAACGACTGGATCCGTTTTTCAAATATTACTCGGAAGAACCCGCGCCGCTGCAGCCTGAACACATAGAAACAATCAAGGCGGGCGCTTCGCCGTCTTCATGCGGTTTTATGCCCTCAGAAACAGGTCATGTTATATTGGATAATGCGGCAGGACATCCTGAAAACTGTTTCTGCGTACTTGATAACGGCGTCGGATTCGCAAGTATGCTGATTAAATTTGAAGATTGCACCGACGAAATGTTCGCAAAATACAGGGATGAATTCTGTCACACTAAAAACAGACTTCTTCAATATAAAATATGGTATCCGCACATGCATATGATACACTTTGAAGACGCTATCATCGAGA
>CASEDW010000172.1 GCA_949286775.1 uncultured Eubacteriales bacterium
AGGACCAAAGCTTGGCGATCATGCCGCGAGCATTAAATACGGTGAAGAAGGCATAATGCACGGATTTAACAGCATCATGCTTAAAGATGAAAACGGAGAGCCGGCGCCGGTATATTCGGTGGCGAGCGGTCTTGATTATCCTTCTTCAGGTCCTGAGCATGCTTTTCTTCACGATATCGGAAGAGTTAAATACGACGTTATTGATGATGAAGAGACTATTGACGCATTCTTTGAACTCTCAAGAATGGAGGGAATCATTCCGGCTATTGAAAGCTCCCACGCCGTTGCCTATGGTATGAAACTTGCCCGTACAATGGGTAAAGGTTCTATACTTATCAATCTTTCGGGCAGAGGCGATAAAGACATGGACTATATCATAGAAAACTATGGTATCCGTTTATCAAAATAATATATAAAGAAAAGATCCTATCCTGTAGAATATTTCTATAAGATAGGATCTTTTTTTGCTCGTATTTTTAATTTAATCAGTAATTTTTCCCGCCAACGCGCATTTTGCGGCTGTGATTGGAGAAGCGAGGTAAATTTCTACTTTTGAAGTTCCCATGCGTCCAAGGAAGTTTCTGTTGTTTGTAGCTACAACACGTTCGCCGTCAGTAAGGATTCCGCCTGCTCGTCCGCAGCAGAGTCCGCATCCGGGATGAGTTATCATAGCGCCTGCTTCCGAAAGAATTGAAAGGGTTCCGTCAGCTATGGCTTCTCTGTAGATTTTACGGCTTGCCGGAGTAACTATAAGTTTTACAAACGGAGCGACTTTTTTGCCTTTCAGAACGGCAGCAGCGTTGTGAAGATCTTCAAGGCGTCCGTTTGTGCATGAACCGATAAATACCTGATCTATCGGAATTTCCTTGATTTCAGAAACAGGACGTATTTTGTCCACCTGTGAAGGACATGCCATAACAGGAACGAAGTCCTCTGCATTGTAGTTTATAACGCGGCAGTAGGACGCGTCTTCGTCACCGTACAGATTTTTCATTGTATCGTCAAGAGTTACATTGCAGTATTCGGCCGTTTTTTCGTCTGGAGAGAAGAGTCCGCATTTAGCGCCTGCTTCTATAGCCATGTTTGAGATGGTCATACGGCTTGCGACTGACATATTTTCAACTGTATCCCCGGCAAACTCGAGAGATTTATAAGTTGCGCCGTCAGCTCCCAGGTCTCCTATAAGAGTCAGAATAATATCTTTGGATGTTACATTTTCCGGAAGCTTTCCGTTTATATTTACCCTGATGGTTTCAGGTACTTTGATCCAGAGTTTTCCTGTTCCGAGGATGCTGGCCATCTCGGTATATCCGATACCGCTTGAAAAAGCGCCGACGCTGCCGTATGTAGTCGTATGGCTATCGGTTCCGAAAACAACGTTTCCCGGTTTAACGTAGCCGGCTTCAGTCATGAGCTGATGACATATACCGTCTGAGTGATGTACGTGTTTCATGCCGTATTTGGCCGCGAACTCATCCCCTATTCTGAAATGTCTTGTATCGTCTACCTGGCTTGCGGGAACGAGGTGATCATAGATCAAAACGACTTTATCGGGATCCCAGAGTTTCTTAAAACCCATTTCTTCAAATTTTTCAGCGACGAAGGGTATGAAGATATCGTGTATCATGACTCTGTCTACGTTGACTGTTACGATGTCGCCTGCCTTCGCGTCAATTCCGGTATTATTCTTAATTATCTTTTCAATAAGCGTTGAACCCATTAGTAAAATCCTCCTTTTCAGTCTTCAAGTCCGTTAAGGCGGCGCATTGCTTTAACAAGACCGCCGGCATTCAAAATATCCAGAAGATTTTCAGGAAGGGAAGATATAGGGTATTTTTTGCCGTTGGCGAATATAGCCTCGCCAACATTTACTTCTATTTCGTCGCCTTCTTTTATTTCGTCGTGAAGGTCAGGATTTTCAATAAGCAGAAGACCGTTGTTTATCGAATTTCTGAAAAAGATTCTCGCGTATGATTTAGCGATGATAGCCCTGATTCCGAGAGCTTTTATAACCTCGGGAGCCTGTTCTCTTGAAGAACCGCATCCGAAGTTTTTTCCTGCCACAATTATATCTCCTTCTTTTATCTGTCCGGCAAGTTCAGGACGAAGAGGAGAGAAGGCGTAAGGCGCCATGTCGTTTACTGTTTTAAGAGCGAGATATTCAGTCGGAATGATAATATCTGTATCAATATCGTCGCCGAGTATCCAGACTCTTCCTTTGAATTTTTCCATTGTTTAAATTCCTTTCGTGTTAAAGGTTATCAGATTTCATCGGCTGTTGCTATGCATCCTTTAACTGCTGAGGCTGCAACTGTAGCGGAAGACGCGAGATATACAAATGAATCCTTATGTCCGGCGCGTCCCTTGAAATTACGCGTACCTGTGCTGATAAGCGTTTCGCCTTCGCCAATAACGCCCTGGCAGCTTCCCCAGCATACGGAGCAGTTTGGATTCATTACAATTGCGCCTGCTTCCAT
>CASEDW010000173.1 GCA_949286775.1 uncultured Eubacteriales bacterium
CCGGATCCACTACGGCGACGTCGGGAAGAAGCGCCGCTCCCTTTAAAAGCATTTTTACCTGGGTTTCAGCGTCTGTTATGACGGTAAACATCGTCACTTCAGAACCAGTGCCTGCTGTAGTCGGTATTGCCGCCATCGGCGCTAACGGACCTTTTATTTCTTTACCCATGAAATCTCTGAGTTTATAATCCGGATACTTAAGCATCACCGCTATCGCCTTCATAGCGTCCATCGGGCTTCCGCCTCCTATCGCTATCATAAAGTCACATCCGCTTTCGCGGTAAAACTTTGCGCCCTTTTCTATCATAATGTCATCCGGCTCGCCGGTTATATCGGTAAAGACACAGCATGCGACCGAGTTTTTTTCAAGCGTTTCCAGAAGTTCTTTCACGCAGCGCTGCTTTACTACAGTTTTCCCGGTAACTATCATAGCTTTTTTGCCAAGGCAAAGCTTTTCGCCTGCCTCTTTTAAACAATCCTGACCGTTTACTATAAACGGCACTGAATAGTACATATAACTCATACTTCGTCACCTTCTATCATTTTATCTACGTCATAAAGCACTTCATCAAGTTTGGCGAGTTCTTCCTTAAGCTGATCCGCCGTGATTATAAGAGGCGGCGCGATAAGAATTATATTTTCATGGCTGAATGTCATAAATTTCTTTTCTTTTAGCATTCCAAGTATCTTTGGCATAACGCCTTTAGGATCCCTGCCGTATGGCACCAGCGCTTCCCTCGTCTTTTTGTCTTTTACAAGCTCTACGCAGGAGAAAAGTCCTATATACCTCACGTCTCCTACGCTTGGATGCGTAGCTTTGATGTCTTCGAGCAGCTCTCCTAATACTTCTCCGACCTCGCTTACGTGTCCTGCTATATCGTGCTCCACATAATATTTAACACAGGCTACGCCCGCGGCGCATGCCAGAGGATGACCGTTATATGTAAGACCGCAGGAAAGCACATGATCATCGAAATAATCTGCTATATCTTTTGAGACGCATACGCCTCCAAGCTGTACATATCCGCAGGTTACGCCTTTGGCGAATGTTACAATATCCGGTTTTACATCAAAATTCTGGAACGCGAACATCTTTCCTGTTCTGCACCATCCTGCCATTACTTCGTCGCATACCATCAGGATACCGTATTTATCGCATATCTTCCGCACTCCCGGAAGATATCCCTTCGGCGGGATTATTATGCCGTTTGTTCCCGTAACTGTCTCCATTACGATAGCTGCTATATTGTCAGGATTTTCATAATTTATCTGTTCTTCGAGTTTCTTAAGATAAAACTCTGTACATTCCTCCTCCGTTTCAAACGGAAGATTGTCGCGGTACATATACGGATCCATGAATTTTACAAATCCCGGTATTCCCGGCTCAAGGGTATATCTTCTCGGTTCTCCGGTCAAATTTCCGGCTCCGAATGTCGAGCCGTGATATGAGCGGTATCTTGAAAAGATTTTATTTTTTCCTGTAAACATACGCGCTATCTTTACCGCGTTTTCATTAGCATCGGCTCCTGCATTTGTAAAAAACACCTTCGCCATGTTGTCCGGCATAAGGCTTACGATGAGCTCGGCAAGTTCAGCCCTGTCTTTATCGGCATAAGCCTCGCTTATAAAAGCATACTGATCTAATTTAGCGCGAATCGCGTCGTTTATCTCTTTATTGCCGTATCCGAGATTCATATTTACATGAAGCGACGACATATCCGTATATCGGTTTCCGTCATAATCATACAAATAAATATTGTCCGCCTTTTCGATTGGAATCGGATTGAGATTTCTCTGTTTATTCCACGACTGCAATACATACTTCTTCTGTTTGTCTCTTATTTCCTGTCCTTTCATCTTAAGAAAGCCTCCTTGTATTTTTTACTCTGCTGCCTGCTTTAATCGCGCCTGCCGGACATACCAGTCTGCACAAATGGCATCCGACGCATTTTTCGGGAACAAGGTACGGCTGCCTGTCTTCGCCGAATTTTATCGCCTGATGACCGCCGTCAAAGCAGCTTATATAGCATCTGCCGCATCCAAGACATTTTTTTCTTTCAAACTTTGGATAAGATACCGTGTCCCTGTCAATGTCGTCGGCATTTATAATATGCGAAAGCGCTGTTCCTGCCATCTGGGCAAGATTTTCATATCCCATCTTCGCCAAAAATCCTGAAAGCCCGCTTACAAGATCGTCGATTATTCTGTAGCCGTACTGCATGACGGCCGTCGTCACCTGTACATTCGTGCACCCGAGGGCTATAAATTCGGCAGCATCTTTCCATGTTTCTATTCCTCCCATTCCTGAGATAGGAATCCCTTTGAGTTCTTCGCAGACCGCCATATCGTGGATAAATCTAAGCGCTATAGGCTTTACCGCGTTTCCTGAATAACCCGAAACAGCCGACATTCCATTTACAGCCGGCTGCGGCGCCATTGACGAAAGCTCTATGCCTGTTATGGATTTTATCGTATTTATAGCGGCTATGCCGTCGGCTCCGTTCTTTACCGCCGCTGCCGCAGGTATTTCCATGTTTGTAATGTTGGGCGTCATCTTAGCCAGCACAGGGATCTCAGAATTTTCTTTGACTATCTTTGTATAATGCCCTACAAGATCGGGATTTGTTCCTACATCGGCTCCAAGCCCCTTCGCCGTCATATGAGGACACGAAAAATTGCATTCTATAAAGTCCAATCCCGCTTCCGTGCAGAGATGCGCCAGATTTGCCCATTCTTCATCCGTGCTTCCCATGATGGACGCCGCAATTACTTTCGACGGAAAATCTTTTTTCAGCCGTCTCAGTACGTCTATATCATATTCAACCGTATGCTCAGATATCTGCTCTATATTTCTGAAGCCTTCAAAATGAGTTTCCTGTCCGTCCGATACACATGCGAATCTTGGCGACGCCTCTTTTGGCATAAATGGACTGACAGTCTTGTAGACTATCCCCGCCCATCCCATTTCAAGTGCTTTGGCGCACATCTCGTACCCCGAAGCTACGACTGATGACGACAAAAAGAAAGGATTTTCACATTTTATGCCGCAAAACTCTATGCTCAGATCGGCGTGTTTTTCCTCAGGCTCAGGCAGCTGCGCGATCATTTCCTTTATACGAATATTTCTGTCATAGTGTATGCATGATTTTTCGCATTCGCCGGGACATGACGCGCAAACAACGGCGTTTACATGCGATGCGGCGTTTTCTTTATTTTCAAACCACACGGAGCGCACCATCGCCGCCGGATCGTATCCGTGTTTACATGATTTTGTACAGACCGGCTCAGCGCATAAAAGGCACCTTCCGGCTTCTTCGCGAAGTTTAAGCATCAAACCACCCCTCTTATCCGCCTGTTTCATCAGGCTTTTACGCTCTCTTTGGACGAGGCGATCTCTTAAGGAATTTTCCGAATCCCCTCTTTCCTACAAACTCGCCGTTGTCGTATACAAGCGTTCCTCTCACAAAAGTCTTGATGGGATATCCGTGAAGCTTTACGCCTTCCCATATCGTATGATCCGTATCAGAGTGCATGTTTGAATTGTGAATCGTAAAGTCTTTTTCCGGGTCATATATAACGATATCGGCGTCCTTTCCTATATCAAGGCTTCCCTTCGTATCGCATCCGAAAAGTTTCGCCGTGTTAGAACAGCATATCTCAACGACTTTATTAAAGGTAATCCTTCCTGCGTTTGCCTGCGCAAGCATAAAAGGATACATGTTTTCAATTCCGGCGCATCCGTTCGGTATTTTTCTGAAATCGTTTATTCCCCAATCCTTTTCAGCCTGCAGGAACGGACAATGATCTGTGGAGATCGTATCTATACTTCCCTTTTTTATTCCGGCCCAAAGAGCGTCCATGCTTTCCTGTCCTTTCATTGGAGGGGAGCATACGAAATTTCGTCCGTCCTCTCTTTTATATACGTCTGAGGTAAAATACAGATACTGAGGACATGTTTCGGCATATATCGGATAACCTTTTGCTTTGGCTTTTTCTACTGCTTTCATTCCCTGCTTATTTGCCAGATGTACGATATAAAGCTCGGCTCCCGCAGCTTTAGCCCAGTCAATCGCTCTTTCATCCGCTTCACCCTCGACCCATTCAGGTCTTGAAAGATAATGATAATACGCTGATGTTTTCCCCTCGCTTATATATTTTTCAGTGAGCATGTTTACCATTTCATTATTTTCAGCGTGAACGCCTATAAGCGCGCCTATTTCTTTTGATTTTTCAAGAACTTTAAAAAATATGCCGTCGGTAACGCCGAAATCATAAACCATAAATACTTTGAACGACGGAACGCCGTATTCAACGCATTCTTTCATCGAATCAAGCAGCTCGCCGCTCACATCCTTGACTCCAACGTGGAACGCGTAATCGCATACCGCGTCAGGAGCGCACAGAGCGTCTCTTCTTTTTACTGTATCGACCATTTTCTCTCCGAAGTCCTGCAGAGCGAAATCAAATACAGTGGTTGTTCCTCCACAGACGGCAGCCCTTGTTCCCGCATAGTAATCGTCAGCCGATACTGTTCCGCCGAAGGGCATCGCAAGGTGAGTATGCGGGTCTATAGCTCCCGGAAGAACCATCTTCTTTGACGCGTCCACACATTCTAAAGCGTCGTCTTCTATATGTTCCTCTACCGCGCATATTTTTCCATTCTTAACCGCGATATCAGCTTTAAAAGAACTTGAAGGAGTAATAATCGTTCCGTTTTTTATCACAAGATCATACATAATTTTCCTCCTTATTTTAATTTTGTTTGCGGAAAGACCTTTAAAGATCTTTCCGCAGCGGAATAGAATAGTATGATGTAGTTCAAGCCTCTTCATAGAGAACTTCGAACTCTGCATCCCATGTGTAGCTGTCAAAATCATCTATAGCCGACAGATACTGTTCATCCTTCGATACAAGATCATAGAAATATGTAGTATATACGCTGTCCGCAGTTATATTGGCTATATCCGCGTACTGCGAGAAAATATCATATGTCTGAGTGTACTTATCAGCGTCAAGATATCCTATCTGACTGTATGTGCTTCTGTCTCCTATAGTTATAAGATCGCTGGCGACAAGCTTCGCAACTTCTGTTGCTTCATACTGCTGATGATATTCTGAAACAGTGTTGGCTGTATCTTCCGCGTTAAACACGAGAGAGCCTGCCGCCGCCGGGTTCTCAAGACACCACAGCCATCCGAGGTTTGAAGCTGCCATAAACGCCGTAACAGTATCCTCATTTTCAGCTGCCCAGTCGGTATCAACGATCAGGCAGTCCTCCAGCATTCCAAATCCCTCGTCTTCCATCGAAAGAACGTTGAGCTGGTCTTTCGTGTATCCGTCCTCATATACAAGTCCGAGTTCGTTGTATGTCATAGCCGAAGCCCAGAGTATATCTCCGTTATAAAGCTGCTGCATGTCGTAATCCTGAGTTACATAATCAGTAGAAAGACCGAGACTTGATAAATAAGCTTGCATCTCGTACTCGTTTCCGCCGCCCCAGTTTCCAACGGCTTCGCCTTCGCTTACCTTAGCCGGATCCGCCACTGTTCCGTCCATGGAAACAAGCAGCATACCTGAATCCTGATAATACTGAGCTATCGACATTACGTTCGCTCCGTTTGAAACGGCGCTCATAAGATTTGATACCCAGTCAACTCCGAACTGAGCCCTTCCCGAGTCAACCTCGTCAATTACGTCGACGCTGCCGCCTGGAACTATATTTACATCAAGTCCGAAATCTTCATAAATACCGAGGGCGTCAGCCGCGTAATATCCCATGAACTGTGCCTGCTGTACCCATTTAAGCTGTACTGTTACTTCCGTAAGATCACCTGACGCTTTTGAATCTGATGCAGTTTCACCTGAATCTTCAGAAGAACTGCTTTCGTCGCCTGCGGAATCATCAGATGTTGAAGCTGCAGAGGTTTCCGCCGAAGTCTGGGACGAAGTCTCTATCGAGTCCGTTGTGCCTGAGCACGCCGCCAGCGACATCATAAGCGCCGCGCTCACTGCGATTGCCAATCCTTTTTTTCTCATAATAAAATTCCTCCTCTTTAAATCTCTATGATCATTTCCCACTAGATGTAATGGAAAAGCTGTCATACTTATTTTTTCTTTGTAAGCCTGTACCAGCCGAGCGTCCTGTTTTCCACGGCTGAAACTATCAGATAAAGGACAAGGCCGTAAACTATTGACATTATGATATAAGCCCAGGACTGGAATCTCGCCGTGTTCCAGTAATTGTTAAACATCATTCCTATTCCATATGTCTTTGAAAGCGAATAAAACTCGCATACAAACGCTCCCATCAGAGCCGTCGCCGAATTTGTCTTAAGAGCCGTCAATACGTTCGGCAGCGAATTCGGTATTCTGAGTTTTAAAAGCGTCGTCTTTGGATCCGCGTTGCATACGCTCATCAGATCGATCGTAAAAGGTTTCGTCGCCGTCAGACCTTTATATGCGTTTACCGACATGCCCGCCATGCAGAGTATCGTTACAACTATGACTTTAGCTATCCACGACAGCAGATAACTGTTGGACGGAAACCAGTGGTTTACTATAGGTCCAAGGGCTACGACCGGGAAGGATACAAGTATCGTACAGATCGTGAGGACTCCTTTGCCCCATCTGACGCTGCACGAAGCGACAACAGCAACAGCATAGCCTAACGCGCCGCCCAATATGTATCCTATTAACATTCCCGAAACCGTCGTAACCGAGTTGTAAAG
>CASEDW010000174.1 GCA_949286775.1 uncultured Eubacteriales bacterium
AGAGACAGAAATGATACCGGTGAAAAAAGTTGGAAGAAGTCCAAGATATCATTGAAGTAAAAACTCAATAAAAACCTCATATAATATGAGCCCTGTGGAATTCCACAGGGCTCATTATTTTGCCGTTTACTTTTCAAGCACCACTGACAGACCGAGGGCTTCGTCAGAAACTGATATTACTCCATTGCTGTATTCGCCTGTCATACTCAAGTCTCCTGAATAAAACTCGACATAGCTGCCTTCCTGATACCATGTTCCTTCATAGTAGCTGTCATTGATAGAAGCCGAGAAGGTGTTGTCTTCAAAGACTTCAAATGTTATGGCATAGCCGGAAAGCTGAAGCATGAGGCTGTTCAGATTCATGTCATTATATACGGCTGACGTCGCTGAATATGATCCGACGATGTCGGAAGTTTCCTCAGGCGGATATGGCGCTTCTGAACTTGCGGCCGCTGTAGCCTGATTAAACATGCCGTCAAAGGGCTTAAAAACAACTATAAATATTATCGCTATAACGGAAATAAAAGCAAAGACTATAATTCCAAAAGGAAAACGACGTTCTTCCTCCTCGTCAAAGTAATCATCATATTGAGACGAACCGCAGTATTTGCAATACTCTGAGTCATTGCTTATTTTTCTGCCGCATCTGTTACAATACATAAAATACTTCCTTTATAATTTACCGCTTACTGAAGAAGAAGCAATCCGAATACGAGAGTAAACAGAGCGACTGTCTCGATGATACCGATTACTATGAAGTAGTTTGCAGTTCCTTTTCCCGTAGCGCCGAGAGCGTCAGAAGCGGCTGCGGAACATTTTCCCTGGAAGAATGCTGAAAGTCCGATGGCAAGACCGCCGAAAATTCCAACGCCTAATCCGAGAGCAGGATCAAATCCTTCAGCTGCTGCTGCCGATTTGATAAAGTTCATAAGAAGGAAACCGTAAATTGTCTGTGTAAGAGGCGCGCCTGAAAAAGCGATCATGATGAACGGCGCCGGTTTTCCGGCTGCGTAACATTTTTTCCAAGCTCCGATAGACGCCATTCCGGCAAATCCTGCTCCGAAAGCTGATCCGAGAGCTGATAAGCCGAGCGCCGCTGCCATACCTATAAATGCAAGATTCATAATAAAATCTCCTTTTCTTAATTTAGTTTGAATTAATAAGTTTTATGTTTGACTCAATAATATCATTTTTTTAATTTAGTCTTTTTCTCAAAGGGCTCATATGGTATTCCTGTCCATTCAAGGCCTACCTGACCTGAAAACTCAAGCACGTTAAGCCTTACGCCGTGAACGACGACTGAAAGGAAGCACATCACGAGGTTTAGCAGATGTCCTATAAACAATACCAAAAATCCCATGATTACGAGTGGACCCGAAAATCCTGAAGCCAGTTCGTTAAAGCTCTGGGCTATCGCAAGTCCTGCCATACCTACGGCAAAAAGTCTTATGTAGCTCATTACATTTCCGAAGCAGCTTATCGTATCGAGAAATACTGTAAAGGCATTTGCCACGCCTGCAATAAGTCCCTGCTTAAATGTTTTATCAGGCGACATTCCTCCGAATAAAAGTACGAGAACAAACGCTATGCCGACCATTACAGCTACAGGAACTACGTCTATAGGTTCTCCGATTACAAGGAATAATGAGAGAAGATACATAGCTATAACTGCAAGAGCCCATCCCGCGCTCGCTATCCAGCTTAAGTCCTTTTCAGGAAGTTTTTTCTTTATGCTCAGGATAGAGCCAAGAGCCATCTGAATTGCTCCGATTGAGAAAGCGAATTTAATGATGGTGTTTTGCTGCGCCGTAGCCGTGACTCCGAAGTATGCGGGATAGTTGGCAAAATTCGGAATGACGAGGGCTTTGAGGAATGGTATTTCCATCGCCTGTTCCATACCGAACCAGGTGCCTGTGATCGCGCCCCATACGATAGTCGCTATTGAAAGCACCAGCAGTAAAAATACAGCGTCGCTTTTCTTTTTCGTTTTTGCGGCATATATGATCGTTCCTATGAGAAGAAGCAGACCATAACCGCCGTCGCCCATGATCATCGCGAAGAAGAGTATGAAAAACAGTAAAAACCAGAGCGATATATCCTGTTCGCGGTATCCGGGCAGAACTCCGAGTATGTCGAAGACAGGTTTGATGAAACGCGAGATTTTATTGTAACGAACCTTGGTAGGAACATTCGCGTCGTCATCGTCCACATCCTGAATAGCCCATGCCCATTTGTTTTTCTCGGCGGCTTCCCTGAATTTAGGGATGTCAACCTCAGGTATATAGCCGGAGATCCATACGAGATCGCTGTCGTTTGACGCCGTTTCGTTCGCCGATGAAAATTCTTCTTCGTTTTGAAGCTTTAAAAGCTGCTGCTGAAAACTTGCTTCGTACAGAGAAGCGTTTCTGAGAATTTCATCGCATTTCTTTTCTTCGTCATCGCATTTTTGGATAATGGATCGCAGTTCGCTTACGCTTTTTTTAGGAAGCGTAAATTCGGAAGCCTGAATTTCAGACGGAAGTTTTCCGAATACGGCAGCTGTTATCTGTTTGTCCACGATTCCGAGACGAACGAGCTTAACGTCTTTTGAGTTCGCCGCTTTTTCAAAGTCTTTTTTAGTGAAGCGGTAGAAGTGAAGATCATATCCGAGGGATTTAAGTTCTTCTATGTCAGAAGGAGAAAAATCACCCCAGGGGAATACACGTTCTATTTCAGAATATGCTTCAGACCTGGTTTGAATGACCTCTATTTTTTTGTCTATCGCGTTAAGTACATCTGAATAAAGCGTCTTAAATTCTTCATCGCTTAATATTTTTGACGGAAGATCAGCCTTTTTAGGAAGATATTCCTTAAGCGTTAAAATAGTTTTTGAAAGAACAGAAAACCGTTCAATCGTATTTCGGTCCGCGCTTTTCTTTTCCACAAGATGCATAAGCCCCAAATCTCTAAGTGCGCTTAGCATCTTCTTTTTTTCGGAGACGGAAGCTACTACGTGGACCATTTCCATTTTTTCAATCATACCCCGGCCTCCGTTAATTTTTTCTTTGCAATCTTGCCGCGCACTACGGCGGCTGTCTGCTGGTCGCCAAGATATACTCCGATAACCCTTATGTTTTCGATGCATTCAGGTATTTTAACTTTTTCAAAGAGGTTTACTCTCTGAGAAGTAGTGCGAAGCTCTTTGTTTAAGAGCTCTTTTTGTTTTCGCATCGTAGAAACAAGAGCGTCGAGTCTGGCGATTTCGCGCAGTTTTATGATCGCGGTATCAACCCACAACGGATAATCGTCTATATTATAAACGATTTCCTTAAACGTAAGTTCCTTAAATGACGGAACGATAACTCCGGCTATATTGTCGTTTTCACATATGACAGTATCTGGAATTACCAGATTTCCCAGTTTTTTGTCGTCGTCAAAAAGCTGATTTTCGGCAAATACGGAAACCCAGTCATCAAGATCGCCGATCATCTGAACACGTTCAACTTCCTTTTGCTCAAGCTCAAGGTTTAACTTTGTTATAACCGACTGGAGCTGCTGCTTTTTCAGCTGCAAAGTAGGAAGATACCGCTGATACTGTTTCAGCTTGTCTTTTTGAACTTTCTGTTCGTTTTTTGTAAGTTTGATAGCCATCTAATGCTCCTTTAGGTCAATGCGTCTTTCTTCGGCCATCTCTCCTGGATCAGACTTGATTTAAGTCCCGTCTCGTTCGGCTCAAAACACTCTGCAAGGATAGACCAGCCAAGATCAAGAGCTTCTTCAAGAGGAATATTTACGGCAAGATCCATGAGCTTTGACTCGAAGAGTTCACCGTATTTCAAGAGTTTGTCGTCCCAGTCTGACATCAAAAATCCCATCGATTTTTTCTCAAGACTTTCTTTGTACTGAGCGTACAGACGTATCATGCCGTCCATCAGTGCTCTGTGGTCGTCTCTTGTTTCTCCGTTTACGTTCTGTTTAAGACGGGAGAGAGAACCGAAGGGCTCTATGTGACCGTTCTTTAAGTAATATTGTCCCTCGGTGATATAACCTGTATTATCAGGTACAGGATGTGTTACGTCGTCGCCCGGCATCGTCGTGACTCCGAGTATGGTGATGGAGCCTGCACCTTCAATATCTACGGCTTTTTCGTATCTTGAAGCGAGGGAACTGTAAAGATCTCCCGGATAACCTCGGTTTGACGGAACCTGTTCCATAGTGATCGCCATTTCCTTCTGAGCGTCGGCAAAGTTTGTCATATCGGTCAGAAGAACAAGGACTTTTTTGCCTTCAAGGGCGAACTGCTCAGCGACAGCAAGGGACATGTCAGGTACGAGAGTACATTCAACTATCGGGTCTGACGCGGTATGAATAAACATAACCGTATGACTCATCGCGCCGCCTTTTTCAAGGGTATCGCGGAATTCAAGATAGTCGTCGTATTTAAGACCCATTCCGCCGAGGATGATCACGTCTACTTCGGCCTGCATCGCTATACGCGCCAGAAGCTCATTGTAAGGTTCTCCGGAAATAGAAAAGATCGGGAGTTTCTGGCTCTCTACTAAAGTATTGAACATATCGATCATCGGGATACCGGTACGTATCATTTTTTTCGGCATGACTCTCTTTGCGGGATTAAATGACGGTCCGCCTATAGGTATCATGTTTTCTGTAAGAGCAGGTCCGTTGTCCCTCGGAACTCCCGCGCCGTTGAAGATACGGCCGAGGAGATGCTCTGAAAAAGATACCATCATCGGATGTCCCAGGAAGCGGACAGCATCCGTTGTGCTGATACCCTGAGCGCCGGCAAATACCTGGAGAGATACCTTGTCATTGTCAAGTTTGATAACTGTAGCATAGCTGTCGCCGACAAGAGCAAGGTCGCCGTTTCTTACGTTTGTAGCTCTGACGGTAACAACGTTTCCTATTATTGAATCAATTTTTGTATATACTTTCTGCATGAATCGACCTCCTACTCTACGATCTTAGAACGGTAAAGTTCGGTGATCCTGTTTTCCTGTTCCTTAAACGCGTCGCTTCCGAATTCTGTACCGTGCCAGTCAAGGAAATCCTGACGGAGCTGGTTAAAGAAAGCGCGGATTTCTTTTTTGTCTTTGAGAGCGTAATTTTGTGTCAATACGTCGTAGATACGAGAAAATTCCACACGCTGTCTTTCAGGCGGGCAGGCCGCGTCTATCGGATCGAACGAGTTTTGCTGAAGATAAACTGAATCCAGAAGCTCGCCTTTCTGATAAATGATAAAGTCTTCGGCTGAAGTTCCTTCTTCACCGAGAACCTTCATCATCTGATTTATTTCATTGCTCTGAATGAGGATAGCGCGGGCTTCATTTACCTGATCCATATCCGCAACGCCGCTGTATTTTGACCATGAATCCATAGGATGAATGGCAGGATATTTACGCGCGTCTGACCGTTCTCTTGAAAGTCCGTGGAAAGCGCCTACAACCTTAAGAGTTGCCTGCGTTACAGGCTCTTCAAAGTTACCGCCGGCAGGTGAAACGGCTCCGCCGATTGTGATAGAACCTGTTTTTCCGTTTTTAAGACGAACTTTTCCGGCTCTTTCATAAAATGCCGCGATAGTTGACTCGAGATAAGCCGGGAACGCTTCCTCACCCGGGATTTCCTCAAGTCGTCCGCTCATTTCACGCATTGCCTGAGCCCAGCGGCTTGTTGAATCCGCGAGCAGAAGAACGTTAAGTCCCATCTGTCTGTAATACTCAGCGAGAGTAACGGCTGTGTAGCATGACGCTTCACGGGCGGCAACAGGCATCGATGAAGTGTTGCAGATAATAATAGTTCTTTCCATAAGAGAGCGTCCTGTTTTTGGATCTTCCAGCTCAGGGAACTCTTTTAAAACTTCAACTACTTCGCCGGCACGCTCTCCGCAGGCAGCGACTATAACAATGTCTGCGTCGGCGTTTTTCGCTTCCATATGCTGCAATACTGTTTTTCCTGCTCCGAAAGGTCCGGGAGTACAGAATGTGCCGCCTTTAGATACGGGAAGAAATGTATCGATGCAGCGGATCTGTGTGATAAGGGGCTCCGACGGGCGGAGTCTTTCTTCATAGCATTTTACGGCATGTTTAATAGGATGCGAAAATACCATAGTGAGCTCTTTTTGATTGCCGTGGCCATCTTCGATAACGCAGATGGTGGATCTGACGTTATAAGAGCCTTTTTCTTTAATCTCTTTTACTGTCCAGTCTTTTCCTTTTAATGTAAAAGGAACCATGATCTGGTGGTTGAACAGTCCTTCTGGTACTGTTCCTACGGTAGTTCCGGCCTCTACTTTATCCCCAACCTTTACTGATGGCGTAAAGAGCCAGTCGCGATTTGGAATCGGATCGAGATAAACGCCTCTTTCAAGAAAGAATCCGCACTGATTCGCGAGTTCCGGGAGAGGATTCTGAAGACCGTCAAATACCTGTGTCAGAAGTCCCGGTCCAAGTTCGATACTCATAAGCTCGCCTGTGAATTTTACAGGGTCGCCGACCTTGATACCGTCTGACATTTCATAAATCTGCATGCTGGCTTCACCGTTGTTGATACGGATTACCTCGCTTTTTAAGCGTTTTCCGTCAACAAGAATGTAACCAACTTCATTTTTACGAACGGAGCCTTCAAACGCAACCTTCGCGAGGTTTCCGTTTACTCCGGTTACATGTCCTATTACTGTGTTCATTTAATTTCTCCTGTTATAAACTGTATACTTGCTGCTGTACCTGGTCGAAAAGCTTTTTGAATTCGGCCTTTCCTTTTTCATGTTCAAAACAGCCCTGGCGTTCTAACAGCTTTAATTTGATAGCATAGCCGAATAAAACGTGCTTATCAAACATATGAAGACCTACCAGCGAATCTAAGTTTTCAAATTCATAATCGAGAAGAATCTGTTCTGCTTCAAGGGGATTTTTAGCGGACAGGGCGGCAGAAGCTATTGTTTCAGCCGTATGATCCCTGAATTCAGGAGCCTCGTACTGTTTGCCGAGACGCAGGCTTCTCTGATAATTCACCTCTTTTGTCAGCTCTTTGTAGAATTTTGCCCATTTGCTGACAAGAGGGCCTTTGTCCGATGAAAGCGTAAGGTTTTTCAATTCTTCATATACGGAACTTTCAACTGCTGTTTCGCAGTAACTTAGAAATTCGTCGTAAGTGATAGGCATTTCGCTGTCTGACTTAAGTTCAGGAAGGCTTGCTATTAAGTAATAATAAGAAGCCATTTATACCTCCTTAGAAATCAAGATTTCTCAAATAGGGCATAAGCATCTGTGTGATCTCTTCATCTGAGCAGTCAAAATAGCCTGAATTATCTTTTGACGCAAGACGAAATCCCGCGCCTACGCCTTTTGTAGGTCTGATCTCAAGTCCCTGTCTGATCTCTTGTGCAAGCTGCGCTTTTAAAGCGTCGCAGACATCTTCGGTTTCAACGGCATACTCGCCGGCGTTTTCGCCGTTTAAAGCCGCTTTTATAAGCGATCCTAAAAATTCGGCATTGAGCGTTTTCTTTACGTCGGAAGAAAGAATCTTTTCAAACTCTTTTTTGATTTCCGCTTTAAAAGAGAGCACCGCGTCACGTCTGGCCTGTTCAGCGGAAATAAGGGCGTTTTCTTTCATGGTATTTATCTCTTTTTCCGCCGTTGATTTTATATTGGCAGCGTCAGCTTTGGCGTCAGAAACGATAGATTCAGCTTTTTTCTTTGCTTCGGCGATAATAGCTTCGGCTTCGGCGTTGGCAGCATCGATACCTTCTTTGCGGATCGATGAAACCAGATCTTGAATCTGTAATTCCATAGTTTCTCCTTTCAGTGGTTATTTCTCGGGAAAATCATTCTATAATAAAGCAGACATATGCATGATTTTCTACCGGGATATAATAATTCTTTATTATCTTACATTTTGTAATTATTTACAAGAAATTATTTTTCTCCGATTGCGTATCTGTGCATAACATTTAGCAGCAGATCCAGGGTTTCTTCTTTTTTTTCTCCGAAAAGGTACGGAGCGTAATCTGACATACCATAGGATAAAAAAATCATAGCGGACAGATTGCTGAGTACTTTGGGATCGCATTCGCCGTTCCCTTTTGCAAGCAGTGAAATGGTCTTTGTGAAAAAACGTTCTTCAAAGGCGCGGAAAGCTTCCCAGCGTTTATCACCGACTTTTTCACGTATTTCGATCATATCTATATAGTTCGCGAAACGTGAATTTAAGAATATCTTTTTATACAGTATGCGGATTTCATCAAGGCTTGCGCCGCCGTCGACCGCATCTTTAAGCTGATTGTATTCTCGTTCCATCTGCCATGCGATGGCTTTCAGAAAATATTCTTCTTTGGATTCGAATAATATATAAAAATATCCTTTCGACGCGTTGATTAACGAAACAAGTTTATCAACGGTGACATTTTTGTATCCGCGTTCGGCGATAAGCCTGAATCCTTTGTCAAACAGGATCAGCCGGTGTTTTTCTTTTTCTTCTTCGGTAAATATTTTCGGCATCTTTGTCACCTCATCTGTTTTTTTGAAGTATAGCATATATAGATTTCAATTAAAATGTGTGTAAACCACAAAACTTAAATGAACGAACACTATATCAATTATTATGTTGTTCCTTAACGACAAATTATTGTATACTACTGTGTATAATAATATTGAGGTAAGAAGCCAAATCGCTATTTTCTGCGTTTTGCAGAACACAAGGCTACACATATAAATTCCACAGGAGAGTGTTTATGAAGGAAACGGATAATATTTCGAATACGCTGCTGATCGTTGACGACAGCGAGTTAAACAGAGTCATTATTTCTGAAATTTTTTCTGATTCTTATAATATAATGGAAGCAGCCGACGGAGCCGAGGGGCTTAAAGTTTTTCATGAAAACAAAGACGAAATCTGCGCGGTTCTTCTGGATGTTATCATGCCGGTGATGGACGGAATAGAATTTTTGAGAATATTTAAAAAAGAAGGTGAAATAAAAAATATTCCCGTATTTCTGATAACGGCGTCGGAAAGCACTGATGTCTTAAGAGAAGCGTATGATCTCGGAGTAATGGACGTAATAAACAAACCTGTCATACCTTATATGATACGCCGAAGGGTTGACTCGGTGATCGAGCTGTTTCAGGCGAGGAAAAAACTCAGAGCTAAAGTCATTCAGCAGAATTTTGAGCTGTTGAAACAGGCTGAAAAGATAATAGAGCTGAATCAGGGAATGATCGAATCCCTTTCAACCGCCATTGAATTTCGAAGCTGTGAGTCCGGCGAACATGTACGGCGTATCCGCGATATAACGCGTCTGATACTTCAAAAGACGTCGTTTGCCGGGCCGCTTACTGATGATGAGATAGAGCTTATTTCTCTTGCGGCCGTAATGCATGACGTCGGCAAAATAGCGGTTTCAGATCAGATATTGAACAAACCGGTCAAGCTTTCCGCTGAGGAATTCGATATAATGAAGACCCATACTGTAAAGGGCGCTGAACTGCTCAGCCAGATTCCTCAGATGAAATCCCATGAATCATATAAATACGCGTATGAAATAGCGAGACATCACCATGAACGCTGGGACGGAAGAGGATATCCGGACAAGCTTAAAGGAGACGAAATACCAATCAGCGCTCAGATAGTCTCTATCGCCGATGTTTACGACGCCCTTGTGAGCAAACGCGTATATAAAGACGCGTTCGAATATGACAAAGCCGTCGAAATGATTAAAAACGGCGAGTGCGGAACATTTAATCCTAAATTGCTGGAGGCGTTTTTGAAAATCGAAAAAGAATGCAGGAAACTTTACACGGAAAGATAAAAGGAGGTGCACATGGAAGACAGAGTAAAAAATATACTTACAGGCGCGGGAATAGATCCTGACAGCGC
>CASEDW010000175.1 GCA_949286775.1 uncultured Eubacteriales bacterium
ACTGCATAAAAAAATTGTAAAAATTTGCATTAATAACAATGAAATGATATTATATAATACTGATTAAGACTGAAATATTTTACTGAGAGGAAACCGGAAATGATAAAGAGCATGACAGGCTTCGGAAGAGCTGAATTAAATGAAAACGGCAAAAAGATTTCCATTGAGATCAAATCCGTCAATCACAGATATCTGGATCTCAACATAAGAATGCCGAGAATTTTCAACAGCCTTGAAACCGATATAAGAAACACCCTGAAAAAATACATGGCGCGTGGAAAGGTTGACGTATTTATCTCATATGAGGACAGAAACAACGCAGCCCTTGGACTTAAATATAACAAGGACGTTGCCGCGGCTTATCTTGATTATTTTAAAGAAATGGAACAGGATTTTGATCTTAAATGCGACATTCCTGTAAGTGCCGCTGTTTTGGCCAGATTTCCGGAAGTAATCACGACAGAGGATATAAAAGAGGACGAAGAGTCTCTCTGGGCGCTTATCGAAAATGTAATAAAAGAAGCGGGAGAAAAATTTGAAGCTGCCCGCGCAAAAGAAGGACAGGCTCTCCAGGATGATCTGATAGAAAAACTCGATCAGATGCTCGAAGACGTAAAGCTTGTCGAGGAGAGATATCCTCAGATTCTTGCCGAGTACGAGAGCAAGATTCGTTTAAAGATCGATGAACTGCTTGACAACATGCAGATAGACGAAGCAAGGATCGCTCAGGAAATGGTAATTTTCGCCGACAGGCTCTGTACCGATGAAGAAGTCGTCAGACTGAAAAATCATATAACGACGATGAAACAGGTATTGTTAAAAGGCGGAGAAGTCGGAAGAAGACTTGATTTCATGGCGCAGGAAATGAACCGCGAGTCAAATACGATTCTTTCCAAAGCGAACGATTTCCGCACGTCGGAAGTCGGAATCGAATTAAAGACAACTGTTGAAAAGATAAGAGAACAGATACAGAATATCGAATAAATTTGGAGACGATCGATGAAAAAAGGAATACTTATATGTGTTTCCGGCTTTTCGGGCGCCGGAAAAGGGACCCTGATGAAGGCTCTCCTTGAAAAATATCCGAATTACGCTCTCTCGATTTCAGCTACAACACGTTCACCAAGACCGGGAGAAATCGATAAAAAAGATTATTTTTTCAAAACAAAAGATGAATTTGAAGAAATGATAAAAAACGACGAGTTTCTGGAATACGCTCAGTATGTAGACAATTATTACGGTACGCCAAAGTCATATGTATATGAGCAGCTCGAAAAGGGAAAAGACGTCATACTTGAAATAGAGGTGCAGGGAGTATTTAAAGTAAAGGAAAAATATCCAGATACAGTGCTTGTTTTCGTTACCACGCCTTCGATAGACGAGATAAGAGAACGGCTTATCAAGCGCGGAACAGAGACGCCTGAAAAGATTGAAAAAAGGATGTCGCAGATAGCCAGGGAAGTTAAGTCGCTATATGATTATGATTATATTCTTGTAAATGAAAACAACAAACTCGATGAATGCGTTGAAAAATTCAATCATATAATCGAAAGCATTCATCAGAAAACAGATAACAGCAAAGATTTGATCAATAAATTAGAAACAGAAGCAGAGGAGATAACAAAATGATACATCCATCATACTATGAACTTATCGACAAAATAAACAAGGAACAGGGAACAGAGGATTCGCCGGTAGTCACAAGCAGATATTCTATAGTACTTGCTGCCAGCAAACGTGCGCGTCAGCTTGTAAACGGAGCGATGCCTAAGATAAAAGATCCGGGAGACGGAAAACTTCTTTCCCTTGCTGTCGAAGAACTCTATGAAGGCGCTGTAAAGATCATTCCGGAGGGACATGAATCTGAGGATGAAGAAGAAAAAGCCGGGGATTCGGCGGATATGTTTACAATCGATTCAGAAACAGATACATATGACGAAACGCCGTTTGGTGATGAGACTGAAGCACATGACGATACTTCAGAAGCGGCTTCTGATGACGCGGCTGAGGAAATGACGGAGAACTGATGAAAAAAGTTTTGTTTATATCCCTTGGATGCGACAAAAATCTTGTCGATTCCGAACATATGATAGGAAATCTCGTATCCCGCGGGTATGAGATGACAAATGAAGAAGACCAGGCGGATATTATTGTCATAAATACATGCTCGTTTATACACGACGCCCAGGATGAAAGCGTTCAAAATATTCTTGAGATGGCCGAGTATAAAAAAAGCGGCAGCTGCAGGGCGCTTATAGTGACAGGATGTCTTGCCGAGCTCTTCGGAGACGATATTTTAAAAGAACTTGACGAAGTCGACGCCGTAATCGGAACAAATTCCATCGACGAACTTCCCGATGTTATAGAAAAAGTTTATGAAGGAAAAAGGCTTGTAGTAAAAAAAGAACTAAAAGGCCTTCCGAAAACAGACGGAAAAAGAACGATGGTAACAGGCGGTCATTTTGAGTATCTGAAGATCGCCGAGGGATGCAATAAAAGATGCACATACTGTATAATTCCATATTTAAGAGGAAATTACAGAAGCGTTCCGATGGAAGAACTTTTAAAAGAAGCCGAAACGCTCGCCAAAAACGGAGTCAGAGAGCTCAATATAGTAGCCCAGGAAACGACAGTATACGGCATCGATCTCTATGGTGAAAAAATGCTTCATGTACTGCTTAGAAAACTCTGCGAGATAGAAGAGCTTCACTGGATCAGAGTTCTTTACTGTTATCCTGAAGAAATCTATCCTGAGCTTATAAAGACGATGAAAGAGCAGCCTAAGATATGCAAATATCTCGATCTTCCGATCCAGCACTGCAGCGATGAGATCCTGAAAAAGATGGGAAGAAAAACGACGAAAGACGATCTTGTGAATATAATAGCAGAACTCAGAAAACAGATGCCTGATATAATCCTGAGGACGACTCTTATAACAGGATTTCCGGGTGAAACAGAAAAGCAGCACAGAGAGCTTCTTGAGTTTGTCGAGGAAATGAAATTTGACAGACTCGGAGTCTTCACATATTCGCGTCAGGACAAAACTTTGGCGGCAAAATTTGACGGTCAGGTTGATGAAGAGATAAAAGAGGCGAGAAAAGAAGAGATAATGCTCCTTCAGCAGGGAATTTCTCTGTCAAAAAATCAGGATCGCGTAGGAAAAGATTTGGAAGTATTTGTAGAAGGTTATTATCCTGATGACAATATCTATGTCGGAAGAAGCTATGGCGACGCGCCCGACATAGACGGATATGTATTTTTTAAATCATACAGTAATCCTGATTCCGGTTCATTTGTTAATATCAGGATTACAGAAGCGTCAGAATATGACATTGCGGGGGAAATGATATGAATTTACCAAATAAGTTGACAATGTTTCGTGTTGCTTTAATACCGGTATTTATAATCTTTATGATGGCTGACATGATTCCGTATCATAAGATATGGGCTATGATTATTTTTATCGTGGCGAGTCTTACCGATACTGCCGACGGCTATATCGCGAGAAAGTACAATCTTGTGACAAACTTTGGCAAATTTATGGATCCTCTGGCGGACAAACTCCTGGTATGTTCTGCGATGATATGTCTTATCGATACAAAGCAGCTTGCTTCATGGATTGTAATCGTGATAATCGCGAGAGAATTCATAATTTCGGGATTCAGACTTATCGCGTGCGACAGCGGAGTTGTGATCGCGGCGAGCGTCTGGGGAAAGCTTAAAACCATCTGTCAGATGGTCATGATAATCGCGCTTTTATGGGATCTGCCGTTTTTCGGTTTCTGGGTGTTCGAACAGATACTCATATGGCTTTCACTTGTACTTACAATAATTTCATTAATAGATTATATTTATAAAAACAGAAGTGTATTATCAAGCGGCAAATGATTAAATAAACGAGGTATAGATTATGAAAAAAACAAAATTCATATGCTGTACGGCTCTGGCGGCTGTAATGGCGCTTTCAATGACAGGATGCGAATTTATAGATAAACTTACGGGACGTGACGCTGTTGTGGAAGATTCCGAAGAAACAGTCCGTGATATAAAAGTTGCCGATCAGTCGGTTCACGCGCCGGTATTTGTAAATCCTTTTAAAAATCTTCTGCCGACTATCGTCGGAACGGATATCACACTTGACGGAACCGCCACTTCTGACGACGGCGGAACAGTTACGTATCAGTGGTATGAGAATACTATAGACTCAAACAGCGGCGGAACGAGAATAGACGGCGCCACTGAAGCTACATATAAGCCTGACACATCAGTTCCTGAGATTAAATTCTACTATGTGGTGGCTACAAACGAGATAGGCGACAAATATAACGTTGCTACAGGAAGCGTTTACAGGGTTGAGACTCTCAAAGCCGGACAGTGGTCTCAGGATGAGTTCGGCGGAATAAGATATCTTTCCGATGACGGAAGCTATATCGCCGACAGAGAAGTTACGATCGACGGAAACGACTATTATTTTGAAAGCAACGGCTACAGATATTCAGGATGGAGATATACAGACGCGTATTATTTCTATCAGGAAGACGGCATAAAACTTAAGAACGGAGAGCGCGACGGATATGTGTTTGACGCCGACGGAAAACTTATAAGCGGTCAGGATCCTCTTGGACTCTTCCAGAACGCGGCTCAGCCTGCCGAAGGAGGTGTTTGATATGAGCGAAAAAATCAGAGTAGCCCTTGACGCGATGGGAGGTGATCTCGCTCCTGCAGCTCCTGTAGAAGGAGCAGTAATCGCTGTCAAAGAAAACAAAGACCTTACTGTCGTTCTCGTAGGCAAAGAGGATACAATAAAAGCGGAACTTTCAAAATACGACTATCCGAAAGATCAGATAGAGATAGTAAACGCGACGGAGGTTATCGTAACGGGAGAGCCGCCTGTAAAATCGATACAGGAAAAAAAGGATTCTTCCCTCGTTGTAGCGATGAAAAAAGTAAGAGCCGGCGAAGCCGACGCCCTTGTTACAGCTGGAAATACGGGATCTGTTCTTGTAGGAGGCCAGACTATCGTAAGACGTGAAAAAGGCGTTTCAAGAGCTCCGATAGGGACTGCCGTTCCGACTGAAAAGGGAGTCGCCCTTATAGTGGACGCCGGAGCGAACGTTGACGCAAAACCTGAAAATCTCGTTCAGTTCGCGATAATGGGTTCTGTTTATATGGAAAAAGCCCTTAAGATCAATTCTCCGAAGGTAGGCCTTTTAAATGTCGGCGCGGAGGAAGAAAAGGGAAACGCCCTCACAAAAGAGGTATATCAGCTCCTCAAGAAAAGAAAAGACATTAACTTCATCGGAAATATAGAAGGAAATGAAATTTCAAAGGGAAAAGCGGATGTTATCGTCTGCGATGCTTTTGCGGGCAATATACTGCTTAAAATGTACGAGGGAGTTTCAAAAACATTTTTAAAACTTATAAAAGAGACGTTTATGAGCAGTTTTAAATCGAAAATCGGAGCGCTGCTCGTAAAGGGAAGCCTTAAAGAAACCCTCAAAGTTTTTGACGTTGAAAAATACGGCGGAGCTCCTCTTTTGGGACTTTCTGCTTTAGTTGTAAAAGCCCACGGAAATTCAAAAGCGCCTGCCTTCGCGACAGCGATAAAACAGTGCATTTCTTTTAAAGAGGCGAAGATAAACGAAATTATCCGTGAAAAAATCAACATGACAGAAGAATAATCACAATTGGGCAAAGGAAATATGATTTCACCTTTGTCCAATTATTATGTAAGGAAAGCGTATGAATTCTGATAATCTTTCAAAACTTGAAGTAAATATTGGCTATAAATTTAATGATATAGGGCTTCTGAAACACGCTCTTACCCACAGTTCATATATAAATGAGCACAAAATGGAAAAAATACAGTGCAACGAGAGACTGGAATTTCTTGGGGACGCTGTTCTTGAAATGGTCTCAAGCGAATTTCTTTACAAAGAATACCCTGACATGCCGGAGGGCAATATGTCAAAATTCAGGGCAAGTCTCGTATGCGAACCGGCTCTCGCTTTTGA
>CASEDW010000176.1 GCA_949286775.1 uncultured Eubacteriales bacterium
AAAAACGTTTTATTCCGGCCGTCGCCTTAATCGCTGCCATAACCGGAGCCGTAACGGTAAGCGCGGCGACGTATTCGCAGTGGAGTAGGAGCTTCGATGAATTGCTCCAGCCTACAGAAGCTCAGAAAACAAAGCTTGAGGAGTCAGACGCTGTAAGATTTTATGATTCCGATAACACCGACAACGAAGATACTGATACAGGTGCTGAACAGAGCGCTGCAACTCAAAAACTTTCCGACACAGTAAATGGCGTTACAATATCCGTACAGCAAAGTATCGCAGATAATTACGCGGCCTGGATTTCCCTTAAAATTGAAGGTTATACCCCTGTAGAAATTCCCGAAGCTAAATTCACTTGTCCTGTTATCAGAGATGTTCAGATAGATATCGACGGTGCGAGTGCATCGAGTGAAAGCTGTGGATTTTACTCCGAATATGATAGTGACAATAATCAGTGGAACTACATTCAGGAAGACGGAAGCCTTGAATACAATATCCAACTTTATTCATTTAACAAAGGTACATTACTCGGAAGAACTGTCCATATAGAAATGAGTGATTTCGGATATGAAACCCAGAAAGCACAGGCATATCCTACTATCGATTTGGAGGGCACATGGACCCTTGACGTTGATCTTGGCGGAACAGACTCCTTGATAACAACCGAGCCAAACGCTCCTATCGGCGATTCAGGAGCAACGCTTCTTTATGCTGAAATTTCCCCTTTGGCCGCCCTCTTAAAAATTGAATACCCCCAGAAGCAAATTGTAGAAACGGATGTTGATGATAGTGGAAAAACGGTAACTTTCTATCATACTGAAACTCCGCCTCAGCTTGTAGGTATAAAACTTAAAGATGGAACTATCAAAGAAACATCCAGCGGAGGCGGCTTTGGAAGTTATCTGGATGAAAAATCACCTATCTACAGACAAATATTATATTTTAACACTTACGCCGATGGCGAAGAAATAGACAGTCTTCTATTCTTTAAATCGCTGCCCGAACCCGGCCAGCCATACACAGAAGACAATTGCTACGTCGTACCTCTTAACTGACTGTCTCTCTAAATAACAACAGTTCAATAACAACAGTCATTGCCGCGGCAGCGATTTCTTATCCATAGAAATCGTTGCCGCGGCATCTCTATAATATCAAATCTCATTTTTTCATTTCCTATCCGCAGCCTCAAAAATACCGACTACGTATCTATTCTTATTTTTTATTTTCTTATACGTAGTCTCAACAGTACGATTACGTATAAGATTTGATATTTTCTTTTTTGATTCGTAATCGCACTCTGCCGGCTACGTATAAAATTTGACTTTTTCTTTTTTGATTCGTAATCTTACTCTGCCGGCTACGTATAAAATCTCACTTTTTCCTTTTTGATTCGTAATCTTACTCTGCCGGCTACGTATAAAATTTGACTTTCTCTTTTTTGATTCGTAATCTCAGCCAATCTGCCGGCTTTACGGTCTGTTCACCTGCCTGACGCAACATATCATTGACTTTACTTCTCAATCGGCTTATTATTTACGCATGATTATAAATTTTAGTATCAGGACGGAGGATCCCTACACATGAAACCTATTAAAGAAGGAAAAGTCAGAGAAATTTACGACAACGGCGACAGCCTGATTATGGTTGCTACAGACAGGATTAGCTGTTTCGATGTAATTCTTAACAATGTAGTTACAAAAAAAGGTACTGTACTTACACAGATGTCAAAATTCTGGTTTGATTTCACAAAAGATATCATTCCTAACCACATGATCTCAGTTGACGTTAAAGATATGCCGGAATATTTTCAGAATGAAAAATTCGACGGAAATTCAATGCTCTGCAAAAAGCTTGAAATGCTCCCTGTAGAGTGCATCGTCCGCGGTTATATCACAGGAAGCGGCTGGGAAAGCTATAAAAAGACAGGCGAAGTATGCGGAATCAAACTTCCTGAAGGACTTAAGGAATCAGACAAACTTCCTGAGCCTATATACACACCTTCTACAAAAGCCGAGATCGGCGACCATGATGAAAATATCTCATATGAGCAGAGCGTTGAATATCTTGAAAAACGCTTCCCTGGAAAAGGCGAAGAGTACGCTTCTAAACTCAGAGATTACACAATCGCTCTTTACAAAAAATGCGCCGACTACGCGGCGTCAAGAGGAATCATCATCGCTGATACAAAATTCGAGTTCGGTCTTGATGAGAACGGCAACATCGTGATCGGCGACGAAATGCTCACGCCTGACAGCTCACGTTTCTGGCCTGCAGACACATATGAACCTGGACACGGACAGCCTTCATTTGACAAGCAGTTTGCCCGCGACTGGCTCAAATCACACGAACACAACTGGACTCTTCCGCAGGATATAGTTGACAAGACTATCGATAAATACCTTCAGGCATACAAACTTCTCACAGGTAAAGACCTCGCGTAATGCAGCCTGACAGCGCAAAATATATTAAATTGCTATACATCAGAGGCTGGATTCTTATAGAATTCGGTCTCTTTTTTTGTTATAATGACAGGAGATCAGAAAAGCGCAAGCAGCGAAATAATTATAATAAGGAAAACTGATATCATGTTCTTGAAAAAAATCAATGCGATCGAAGATGATTTTCAAATTGCAGCCGTAAAAACAATAAAAGCGCTCGAAGAATGTCAAAACCAAACCGGTGAAATCTTCGCTTTGTTAAGCGGTAAATACGATCCCGAAGAATTTCAAAAAGTAATATCCCAAAAAGGATTCAGATCATCATATCAAAAATCTGTCGATCACTATACATTCACCATAAGAGTAGGCAACTCTATGCTGCCCGAAGAAGACGCCGCGGTATATTCCTGCGCGCCCCGAACTGAAAAAGGACTTGTTGTCGTTGCTTCTTCGCGTTTTATGGGTGAGGGTGATGAAAAATTAGGCGCTTTTCTTATGAAAGAGTTTTTCCGTGTTCTTGCCGACTACGGTCCTCTTCCTGAAGCTGTTCTGTTTTATAACAGCGGCGCTTATCTTACATGTTCGGATTCTTCCGTAAGATTTTATCTTTCGCGCCTTGAAATGTCCGGCGTGAAGATCTTCACCGACACAGAAAGTCTCGCCTTCTACGATCTTCACAACAGCCTCAATGTCGGCGATATTATAGGAATGCATGAAATAGTTGACATAATGGCCAGAGCCTCACGTATAATAAAGCCTTGAAAAAAGGAGAAAGAAAATGAATTTTTTAGAAGAAAGAATAACTAAAGACGGAATTGTTAAAGAGGGAAATATCCTTAAAGTAGACAGTTTTATCAATCATCAGATGGACACCGAGCTCCTCGATATGATGGGAGCGGAATTCAAACGCCGCTTCAGTGATAAAAACATAAACAAAATCCTAACCATCGAAGCTTCAGGAATAGGAATCGCGTGTATCACGGCGATGCATTTTAAAACTCCTGTCGTTTTCGCGAAAAAATCCCAGAGCATAAATATCGACGGCGAAGTTTACTGCGCCGAAGTTGAATCTTTTACTCACAAAAATACAAATCATGTAATTGTTTCCAAAAAGTTTTTAAATAGAGACGATCACGTTCTTATTATAGACGACTTCCTCGCGAACGGCTGCGCCCTTCAGGGACTTATCTCTATATGCAATGAAGCAGGCGCTTCTATCGAAGGCATCGGCATCGCCGTTGAAAAAGGGTTCCAGCCGGGCGGACAGATCATCAGAAACCTCGGATACCAGCTCGAATCCCTGGCAATCGTCGACGGAATGGACGCTTCTAAAGGAAGCATCACATTCAGAGAGCAGTAATACTTAAGCTCCAAACTTCAAAAAAATTCTTGTAATTTTATTCTATTATAGGTAATATGTGGACTATATCTTTTACCTGATAGTAATTGAAACATTTAAATATTTATTATCTGATTGAGAGGAGTAAAAAAATGGCATTTTATTATTCAGAACCGTCACGTACATTTAGCGAATATCTTCTTGTACCGGGTTATTCTTCAAAAGAATGTGTTCCGGGAGCGGTCTCTCTTGAAACACCTGTCGTAAAATTCAAAAAAGGCGAAAAATGCCCGCTTACGATGAACATTCCTATGGTATCAGCCGTTATGCAGTCCGTATCAGGCGTAGACATGGGAATCGCGCTTGCTAAAGAAGGCGGCATCGCTTTTATCTATGTTTCTCAGAGCATTGAATCACAGGCGGAAATGGTCCGCAAAGTAAAAAGTTCAAAAGCAGGTTTCGTACCAAGCGACTCTAACCTCAAAACAACAGATACTCTTGCCGATGTACTCGCCTTAAAAGCATCTACAGGTCATTCTACGATGGCTGTTACAGACGACGGCACGAGCACAGGCAAATTACTCGGAATCGTTACGGGACGCGACTACCGTGTAACACGTATGGATCCCGCAACAAAAGTCGGCGAGTTCATGACTCCGATCGAAAAGATCATCTCAGCTCCTGACGGAACATCATTAAAAGAATGCAACAATATCATCTGGGACAACAAGTTAAATGCTCTTCCAATCATTGATAAGGACGGACATCTCGTTTCTTTCGTATTCCGTAAAGACTACGATCTCCACAAGAGCAATCCTTTATCATTATTAGACGCTGACAAACGTTACATTGTAGGCGCCGGAATCAATACGCGCGACTACGAGGAACGTGTTCCTGCGCTTGTGGAGGCAGGCGTTGATATCCTCGTTATCGACTCTTCTGAAGGTTACTCCGAATGGCAGGCCATGACATTGAAATGGATCCGCGACAAATACGGCGATACAGTAAAAGTAGGCGCAGGAAACGTTGTAGACGGAGAAGGTTTCCGTTTCCTTGCGGACGCAGGCGCTGACTTTGTAAAGATCGGTATCGGCGGCGGTTCTATCTGTATCACACGTGAGACAAAAGGTATCGGACGCGGCCAGGCTACGGCTGTTATCGATGTGGCGGCAGAAAGAGACAAATATTTTGAAGAGACAGGCATCTACGTTCCTATCTGTTCAGACGGCGGTATCGTCCGCGATTACCATATGACTCTTGCCCTTGCGATGGGAGCCGACTTCTGCATGCTCGGAAGATATTTCTCAAGATTTGACGAATCTCCTACAGCAAAAGTCTTCATAAACGGAAACTACATGAAAGAGTACTGGGGCGAAGGCTCAGCCCGCGCGAGAAACTGGCAGAGATACGACCTCGGCGGCGAAAACAAACTCAGCTTCGTAGAAGGCGTAGATTCATATGTTCCGTACGCAGGACCTCTTGCTGACGGCGTAGCTACAACTCTTGCCAAGATCCGTCATACGATGTGCAACTGCGGCGCTCTTACGCTTCAGGAGCTTCGTGACAAAGCGAAGATCACCCTCGTTTCTTCTGTTTCTATCGTTGAAGGCGGAGCTCACGACGTTCAGCTTAAAGACAACGCAAATAACTAATTGAAATATTTGGAGGTTATTATGAAAAAGGTCGGTATTATCATGGGAAGCGACAGCGATCTTCCTGTAATCCAGAAAACTGTTGATCAGCTCAAAAAACTCGATATTCCTTATGAGGTTCATATTTACTCAGCTCACAGAACGCCTGTTGAGGCGCGCGACTTCGCAGTAAACGCACGCAAAAACGGCTTCGGCGCTATCATAGCAGCCGCCGGAATGGCCGCTCACCTTGCAGGCGCTATAGCAGCAAACACAACTCTTCCTGTTATCGGAATTCCATGCAAATCATCTGTCCTTGACGGAATGGACGCTCTCCTTTCTACTGTACAGATGCCTACAGGTATTCCTGTTGCCACAGTAGCGATAGGCGGCGGAGCAAACGCAGCGCTTCTTGCCGCTCAGATAATTGCAGTTGAAGATTCTGAACTCGCTGCGAAACTTGACGCAAAAAGAGCTTCAGACGCTGCCGCAGTTCTTGAAAAAGACGCAGCTGTTGAATCAAAACTCCAGTAATTCATTTTTTATATCATAAATAAGGAGACTAAAAATAATGGGCGGATTTTTTGGTGTAGTATCTAAAAAAGACTGTTTGTCCGACGTATTCTTCGGCGTTGACTATCATTCACATCTTGGAACGCGCCGCGGCGGACTTGCTGTTTACGATAAAGAAATCGGTCTTCAAAGAGAGATTCACAACATCCAGAACTCTCCTTTCAGGACTAAATTCGAACATGTATTTGAAGAGATGCGCGGAACAAGCGCGATAGGATGTATCAGCGATACAGATCCTCAGCCTCTTCTCATACGTTCTAACCTCGGAACATATGCCATCACTATCATAGGCATAATAAACAATTCAGAAGAACTTATTGATAAGTACCTTTCCTTCAGCGGCGGTCATTTCAACACTATGACAAGCGGAAAAGTCAACACTGCCGAACTGACGGCTGCCCTTATCAATTTAAAGAGTTCATTTGCCGAAGGAATAAGATTTGCTCAGAGTCAGATAGACGGAACAGCTTCCATTCTGATTCTGAAAAACGACGGCAACATTATCGCCGCCCGCGACAGATTCGGAAGACTCCCTATCATCGTCGGAAATAACGAAGACGGATACTCGGTAACTTTTGAATCCTACGCGTCTCAGAAACTCGGCTATGAAAATGAACTTGAATTGGGACCGGGCGAGATCGTTGAAATCTCAACCGACAGAATCAAACAGCTTCAGAAGCCCGGAAAGAAAAAACGTATCTGCTCATTTTTATGGACATACTACGGATATCCGACTTCAACATATGAAGGGGTGAACGTAGAACTCATGCGCTACAAAAACGGCGCTATAATGGCTCAGAATGACGAGGCAAACGGAACAGCTCCGCAGCTCGACTATGTAGGCGGCGTTCCGGATTCAGGCACGCCTCACGCAATCGGATATTCAAACGAGAGCAAAAAACCGTTTGCGAGAGCATTTATCAAATATACGCCGACATGGTCAAGAAGCTTTATTCCCGCGAGCCAGCGTGAAAGAAATAAAGTCGCGAAGATGAAACAGATTCCTGTAATGGAACTGATCAAAGACAAAGATCTTCTCTTTGTGGACGACTCTATTGTACGAGGAACACAGCTTCGCGAGACGGTTGAATTCTTATATGAGAACGGAGCTAAATCCGTGCATATACGTTCAGCCTGTCCTCCTATCATGTACGGCTGCAAATATTTAAACTTCTCACCTTCAACAGGTGAAATGGAACTGATCGCGCGTCAGACAATTATGGAACTTGAGGGCGAAGAAGGTTTCGAACATATCGAGGAATACAGCGACGGAGCTACAGAACGCGGAAAAGCTCTCCGCAAATCAATTTGTGAAAAACTTCACTTCGCTTCGCTCGACTTCCAGTCGCTCGACGGCGTTATCAAGGCAATCGGCCTTCCACGCTGCGAATTATGTACATATTGTTGGGATGGAAAGGAGTAATCAATGAATACACAGTCAAAATCAGAAGCTTACGCTGCATCGGGTGTTGACATCACTGCCGGATACAGAGCGGTAGAACTTATGAAACAGCATATCGCGAGAACTACAATTCCGGGAGTAATGGGAAGCGTCGGCGGTTTCGGCGGGCTTTTTGAACTCGATATGACCGGCATCAAAAAACCTGTTCTCTGCAGCGGCACTGACGGCGTCGGAACAAAGCTTAAACTCGCTTTTATCATGGACAAACACGACACGGTAGGCATCGACTGCGTTGCCATGTGCGTAAACGATATCATCTGCGTAGGCGCGAAACCTCTTTTCTTCCTTGACTATATTGCCTGCGGAAAGAATGTTCCGGAGAGAATTGCCGAGATCGTAAAAGGTGTTGCCGAAGGATGCGTTCAGTCAGGAGCGGCTCTTATCGGCGGAGAAACTGCCGAAATGCCGGGATTTTACCCTGCTGACGAATATGATCTTGCGGGATACAGCACAGGCGTTGTAGACAAAGACAAGATCATTGACAATACTACTATGAACGCAGGCGACGTTATCATTGCTCTGCCGTCAAGCGGCGTTCACTCAAACGGTTTTTCCCTTGTACGCAAGGTATTCGACGTTGAAAACAGCGATATCAAGAGTCCGTGTCCTGAGCTCGGAGGCAAGAGCATCGGCGAGACTCTTCTTACTCCTACAAAAATTTATGTAAAACCTGTACTCGCGCTCCTTGAAAAAGTACAGCCCAAGGGAATTTCCCATATCACAGGCGGCGGATTCTACGAAAATATCCCGAGAAGCATCCCTGACGGACTCGGCGCTAAGATCGATAAAGCGTCTGTTAAAGTTCTTCCTATATTTAAGCTTCTCCAGGAAAAAGGCGGCATCTCAGAAAGAGATATGTACAACACATATAACATGGGCGTCGGTATGAGTATCATAGTAGCAAAAGAAGACGTTGACGTTGCTCTTGAAACATTAAAAGCTGCCGGCGAAGACGCGTATATCATCGGAGAAATCATCAAATCAGACACAAAGATCACTATTGAATAAACGACTACTCACAATCACAGATATTGAAGTTTTTCAATATCTGTGATT
>CASEDW010000177.1 GCA_949286775.1 uncultured Eubacteriales bacterium
ACTCGTTACCATTCCGACCGCTATGCCTTCGGATCCGTTTACAAGTATATTTGGTATCCTTACAGGAAGCACTTCCGGCTCTTTTTCAGTCTCGTCGAAATTCGGAACAAAGTCCACCACGTCGAGATTCATGTCTTTCAGATAGACTTCCTGCGTGATTTTCTGAAGACGCGCCTCCGTATAACGCATCGCCGCCGCGCTGTCGCCTTCTATGGAACCGAAATTTCCATGTCCGTCCACAAGCGCCTGTCCTTTCTTGAACTCCTGGGCCATTACGACAAGAGCCTCATATATGGAACTGTCGCCGTGGGGATGATATTTACCCATGGTATCGCCGACTATACGCGCGCATTTTCTGTAGGGCTTATCATAATATGTGCCAAGTTCCTGCATATCATAAAGTGTACGCCTTTGAACAGGTTTGAGTCCGTCTCTGACGTCAGGAAGGGCTCGCGATACGATTACGCTCATGGCATAATCGATATACGCTTTCTGCATTAAATCCGAATATTCAGTCCGTATAATACGATCTTCCATTTTATCCTCCAATTATACGTCCAGCTCCGCGTCGCGCGCGTGCTCGTAAATAAAGTCGCGCCTTGGCGGCACCTGTGTTCCCATCAAAATTTCCGTCACCTCGGACGCAAGTCTTCCGTCTTCAATCTCAACTTTTTTGAGTCTTCTGTTGGCCGGATCGAGCGTCGTCTCCCAGAGCTGATCGGCGTCCATCTCCCCAAGTCCTTTATATCTTTGAAGCGTGAACTTCTGTCCTTTATGTTTCTTTCTGTACTCGCTTAAAGCTTTGTCGTCGTAGAGATACTCTCCTTCGCCTTTTGAAGGTATAACCTTGTAAAGCGGCGGCATCGCGACATATACATGACCCTCATAAATAAGCTCAGGCATAAATCTGTAAAACAGTGTAAGGAGCAGCGTAGATATATGCGCTCCGTCGACATCGGCGTCGGCCATGATTATTATCTTGTCATATCGCAGCTTGCTTATATCAAAATCGTTTCCATATCCTTCCGAAAATCCGCATCCGAAGGCGTTGATCATCGATTTGATCTCAGCGTTCGCCAGCACCTTGTAGATAGAGGCTTTTTCAACATTCAATATCTTTCCTCTGATAGGAAGTATTGCCTGAAAGCTTCTGTCTCTTGCCGTTTTAGCGGAACCTCCCGCGGAATCACCCTCGACGATAAATATCTCGCACTCTTTCGGGTCTTTTTTCTCGCAGTTGGCGAGCTTTCCGTTTGAATCGAAAGAATATTTCTGTTTTGTGAGAATATTTGTCTTCGCTTTCTCTTCGCTCTTTCTGACTTTAGCCGATCTTTCGGCGCAGGCCAGAACCTGTTTTAATGTCTCAAGATTTCTGTCAAAATATCTTACGACTTCATCGGCCGTAACTTTTCCCGTCGCTTTCGCGGCGTCCTGATTGTCCAGTTTTGTTTTTGTCTGGCCTTCAAATCTGGGATCGGGATGTTTGACTGTCACGACGGCAGTCATTCCGTTTCTTATGTCAGCGCCTGTAAAATTTGCGTCTTTTTCTTTTAAAACGCCTATTTCCCGGGCATAATTGTTCATGATCTGAGTGAACTGTGTCTTGAATCCGGTGATGTGGGTTCCGCCCTCTGAATTGTAAATATTATTGCAGAATCCAAGTATATTTTCCTGAAATTCGTTTACATACTGAAAAGCGATCTCAACAGAAATGCCGTCGCTTTCGCCTTTAATTAAAACCGGCTCATGAATTACTTCTTTATTTTTATTGAGTTCCCTCACAAATCCCACGATACCCTCCGGCTCATGATAGATTATCACCGTATCTTTTCCATCGCGGAAGTCGCAGAACTCTATGGTGAGTTCCGGATTTAAATACGCCGTTTCATGCATACGTCTCTTGATCTCGTCGGAGGCGAAACGCGTCTTTTCAAAAATTTCCGGATCAGGTTTAAAATTAATCTTCGTTCCTGTCTCTTTTGTCTTTCTTAGTTTAGGCAGGAGCCCGTTTTCCAGTTCTGTGGTTGGAACGCCTCTTTCGTAGCTGTCATAATAGACATATCCGTCGCGGCTGACCTCTATATACAGCCGCTCCGAAAGCGCGTTTACTACTGACGAACCTACGCCGTGAAGTCCGCCGCTTGTTTTATAGGAGGAATTGTCAAATTTTCCTCCGGCGTGAAGCGTCGTAAATACAAGGCGCTCCGCCGACATTCCTTTTTCGTGCATTCCGACAGGAATACCTCGTCCATTATCTGAAACGGTACATGACCCGTCAGCTTCGAGAACTACTTTTATATAGCTGCAAAACCCCGCAAGATGCTCATCTACCGCATTGTCAACTATTTCATATATAAGATGATTAAGACCTTTTCTGCCTGTACTTCCTATGTACATGCCGGGTCTTACACGAACTGCCTCCAGTCCTTCAAGCGCCACTATGCTTGAAGCGTCATAATTATTAGAAGCCATCATACCTCCATTTTTACGAACATTTGTTTTATTGATTTCCTCATGTGATTTTACACGAATTCATAGTAAAAATCAAGCCGGCCGAACAGCGGCATTTTTATGA
>CASEDW010000178.1 GCA_949286775.1 uncultured Eubacteriales bacterium
AGTTCTTTCGCGCTTCCGGCAGGAACGGCTTCTATTTCAGCTGAAATAAAATCATCTTCATCGATGCCGTATTTTTCTTTGAGAAGATCGAGAAGCTGTTTTCTTACGGCTTCTTTTTCCTCGTCTTTTTTCGGGATACTTCCTATTAAAATATCGAGATTTTCTCCCGGAATAAATTCATTGGCTTTTTTGCCCATCTGTTTCGCGCCGAGATGCGGAAGCAGGTCTGTTATTCCGAAAACGGGATCGCCGTCTTTTTCACCGATATTGATATCTATAACTGATCCGTCTTTTTTGGCAACAACTCCGTGAAGCGAAAGAGGAATCGTCACCCACTGATATTTTTTGATGCCGCCATAGTAGTGGGTATCAAAATATGCGAGGTCATTGCTTTCATACAGAGGATGCTGCTTGAGATCAAGTCTCGGAGAGTCAAGATGAGCTCCAAGGATTCGGAAGCCCTCTGTGAGCGGTCTTTGACCGATCCTGAATACGAGAAGCGACTTTTTCATCATTGACGCGTAGATGATGTCGTTTGCTTTTGGCGTTATATTTTTTTCGACAGCTTCTTCTATTGAAATAGCGCCGGCATCTTTTAGCATGTTTATCATCTCAGATGTGCATTCTCTTTCTGTTTTGCACTCTGAAAGAAACCTGATATATCCGTTGCAAAAATCGTCTGTCGCTGTATTGTCAAAACGATCCTGTTTCCATAAAATGTTTTTTTCCATTTGCGATGTCTCCTTAAAGTAAGTTTTCGCAATTATAATAGAACTTTTTTTTGAAATTTACAAGCCGCAAAGCGGCAAGCTTGCTTGTAATTAGAGGATATTAATGATATATTTATCCCACGATATGCGAATATTGTGCAGGATTTTGCGGCGCAAAGCGCTTAAAAATCCGTAGTATTATACTTTGGAGCATATAAATGTCTGAATATAGAAACAACAGAAGCCATAAAAAGCATACGAGCCGAGGCGGCATTCAAAGAAAAGGACACGGCAATAAAAAAAGAGTAAAAATGACTGTTCAAAGACGAAAAAGGATAATCAGGATTCGTCTGACGATAGCGTTTTTAATACTTGCGGTTATTGTGTGCGCTCTTATTTTCATTAAAGCGCAAAGCGACAAAAGAAAAGAGGGCGAAAGAATCACAGCTTCAAATATAGGCCATGCGAAAGTAATGGTTGACTTTAAAGCAGTGGACAAGAAATACAATGCTTTTCTAAAAGAAGCCGAAGAACAGCAAAAAATAGAGGCCAAGGCAGCGTCTGACGCGCAGAAAGAAAAAGAAGAAAATGAATTCAAAGAAGAATGCGTTCACTTCATAGCGGCGGGAGACAATCTTATTCATGAAAAGGTTTATCAGAGCGCTGATATGAGCCAGCCTGTCTGGAACTATGACGCGTTATACGAAAATGTCAGCGATTATGTCGCGAAAGCCGATATAGCGGCCGTGAATCAGGAAACGCCGTTTGTCGCTGATCACAGCGAGGTCAGCGGGTATCCGGATTTTGGAACTCCGACAGAGATCGGAGACGCACTCATAGAGGCGGGATTTGATGTATTTCAGTTCGCGACAAATCATATGTATGACAAAGGAATGTATGGAATAGAAAGCACGATAAATTACTGCAAACTCCATCCTGACAAAACATATCTCGGCATACATGAAAGCGAGGAGGACGCCTCTAATATAAAAGTTGTCGAAAGCAAGGGTATAAAGATAGCCATGCTCAATTATTCGACATTTTTAAATAAAGAAGATGAAAATCTTCCTTCATATGTTATAGACAGGCCGAGCGAAGAGCGGATAATGAACGACGTAGCTAACGCGAAGAATATAAGCGATTTTGTTATAATTTTCCTCCATGACGGAACGGAATATGATCCTCAGCCATCGGATAGCCAGAGGATATATGAAAACGCGGCTCTTGAGGCCGGAGCTGACGCGCTTATATGTTCTCATTCGCATGTGCTGGAGGGATTTAATACAGTGACGAGAAGCGACGGACACGAGATGCTTGTTTACTACGGTCTCGGAAACTTTATCTCATCACAGGATTCGGCTCAGTGCCTTTTGGGAGGCATGGCGGATTTTTATATTCACAAAGATGAAGTCAGCGGAGAATGCGAAGTTTATTATGAGGATCTTGTTCCGACAGTGACGCATTATGATTTTGACAGCAATTATTTTACCGTATATCTGCTGGAGGACTATACAGATGAGCTTGCGGCAAATCACAGTATAACTGATGTTTCCGGCGAAGTTGTCGATCTTGAATATTTTAATTATTACGCGGACATCGCAAAGCAGGCGGTTTATTGATAAATATGCACAAATCACTTTGCCTTCGGATATGCATTATTCTTGATAATAAAAAAAAATAATGATATCATAAAGAACTATGAATCAATATATTTTACGATTCAAGGGACGAATGAATAATAATTAAAAAAGAGGACGATATGAAAAAATTAGAAGATTATATTATAAGCATACCCGATTTTCCGGAACCGGGAATCATTTTCAGAGATGTAACAGGAATTCTCAATGAAGCAGAAGGAATACGTCTTTCGATAGATACGCTTCAGGGATTTTTAAAAGATGTGGATTTTAACATTATCGCGGGAGCCGAGTCGAGAGGCTTTATTTTTGGAATGCCTTTGGCGTATAATATGAACAAACCTTTCGCGCTAATCAGAAAAAAAGGAAAACTTCCGAGAGAAACCGTCTCAGCTTCATATGAGCTTGAGTACGGCAGCGCCGAGATCGAGATGCATAAAGATTCGATCAAACCGGGCGATAAAGTGGTTCTTGTAGACGATCTTCTGGCTACAGGCGGCACTATGGAAGCTGCGGCAAAACTGGTGGAAGAACTTGGCGGAGAAGTTGTAAAAATTATATTTGTTATAGAACTTGCCGGCCTTAAAGGACGCGAAAAACTTTCAAAATACAACGTAGACAGCGCGATAATCTACGAAGGAAACTGATAAATTTTAACGGGGAGGAGCTATGGTTATGGAAGAGAAAACCCAAAATACAGAAGTTAAAGAACTGACAAATGACCTTGCGGGCGATCTCCCTGTCTATGTGATCGAGGGGGATAAAAAGGCGAAGACTCCTGACGAACTGTACCAGGAGCTTATTGACGTTGTAAAAAAATATCACCCTTCAGACGATATTTCCCTTATAGAAAAAGCATATAAAATCGCGAAAAAAGCTCACAACGATCAGGTAAGAAAATCCGGCGAACCCTACATAATTCATCCTTTAAATGTGGCGATAATTCTCGCCGAACTTGAGCTTGACAAAGAGAGCATCATTGCGGGTCTTTTGCACGATGTGGTTGAAGATACGGTGATGACGAATCAGGAGATAGCCGACCAGTTTGGAGATGAGGTGGCGCTTATTGTAGACGGCGTTACTAAATTGGGACAGCTGTCATATTCGGCCGACAAAATAGAAAAGCAGGCGGAAAACTTACGAAAAATGTTTCTCGCGATGGCAAAAGATATCCGGGTTATCCTCGTAAAGCTTGCCGACAGGCTTCACAATATGCGCACGCTTCAGTATATGAAGCCAGAAAAGCAGATTGAAAAAGCCAAAGAGACTATGGATATTTACGCGCCGATTGCCCAGAGACTCGGTATTTCGGCGGTAAAAACAGAACTGGACGACCTGGCATTAAAATACCTTCACCCTGACGTTTATTATATGCTGGTCAAAGAGATCAAGGAAAAGAAGACTCAAAGGGATGAATTTGTTCAGCATATAGTTGATACTGTTGCTGAAAACATGAAAAACGCCGGGATAAAAGCCGAGGTAAACGGAAGAGCAAAACACTTTTTCAGCATTTACAGAAAGATGGTCAACCAGGACAAGACCCTCGATCAGATATACGATCTGTTCGCCATCAGAATTCTTGTCGATACGATAAAAGACTGTTACGCGGCGCTCGGAGTCATACACGAACTCTATACGCCGATACCGGGACGCTTTAAAGATTATATCGCGATGCCCAAACCGAACATGTACCAGTCGCTTCACACGACGGTAATCGGACATTCGGGACGTCCTTTTGAAATACAGATACGTACATACGAAATGCACAAGGTGGCCGTCTATGGTATAGCGGCTCATTGGAAATACAAGGAAGCTTCAAACAAAGGCGCTTCAAAGGCGGCAGCGAGCGCGGCTCCGAACGCGAAACAGTCAGGAGCGGAAAAAGAAGAGGAAAAACTCAACTGGCTCAGACAGATCCTCGAATGGCAGCAGGATATGTCGGACAATAAAGAGTTTATGAGCCTTTTAAAGAGCGATCTGAACCTGTTTAACGATAACGTATATTGTTTTTCGCCGGCAGGAGAAGTTAAAACGCTTCCGGCAGGATCGTGTCCTATAGACTTTGCCTATATGATACATTCGGCCGTGGGAAATAAAATGGTCGGAGCGCGCGTAAACGGAAAACTCGTTCCGATAGAAATGAAATTAAAAAACGGCGACCGCGTTGAGATAATCACATCACAGAATTCACGCGGACCAAGCCGTGACTGGCTCAAAGTCGTAAAGAGCACGCAGGCTAAAAACAGAATAAACCAGTGGTTCAGACATCAGCTTAAAGAGGAAAACATAGTCAAAGGACGCGAACTTCTGGCGGCATACGCTAAATCAAAGGGAAAGAATCTTCCCGATTATACGAAGCCGGAATATCTTGACGCCGTAATGAAAAAATACGGATTTCATGACTGGGATTCCGTGCTTGCGGCGATAGGACATGGCGGCCTTCGTGAAGGCCAGGTAATGAACAAGCTCATGGATCTCTACGCCCATGATCAGGCTCAAAACATTACCGACGAGCATGTTCTGGAAAATCTTTCAGAAAATCAGCCCGCGACTCAGAAAAAAACTGCCAGAGGCGGCATTACAGTACGCGGACTTGACGACGTCGCCGTGCGTTTTTCAAAATGCTGCAGTCCTATTCCGGGCGATGAAATAGTCGGATTCATAACAAGAGGAAGAGGCGTTACGATCCACAGGACAGACTGTATAAATATCCTCAATCTTCCTGAATCGGAAAGACAGAGACTTATCGAAGCTGACTGGGCTGTGGATGAAAAAGAAAAGAGAAATTATCTCGTTGAGATCAACATTTACGCCAACAACAGAACAGGACTTTTGGTCGATATATCAAAGATATTTACGGAAAAGAAGATAGATATAACTTCGATAAACTGCAGAACGAGCAAAGCGGGAACAGCTACGTTTACTGTGGGATTTGAAGTCAACAATAAAGAAGAGCTTTCGGTTCTGGTCGAAAAACTTCGCCAGATCGCAGGCGTTTTAGACATAGAAAGAGCAAAGGGATAATATATGAAAGTTCAGTCTTTATGTCTGGGAATGGTACAGACAAATTGTTATATTCTTCAAAATGAAGATACGAAAGAAGTGATAATAGTAGATCCTGCTGAAAATGCAGAGGCTATTTCCAGAAGGATAGAAGCCATGAAGGGCAAACCGGTTGCCATTTTACTTACCCATGGCCATTTTGATCATATAATGGCATCAAAAGAATTAAAGGAAATGTATAAAATTCCGATATACGCCCATGGAGCGGAGGAAAAGCTTTTAGCTGATCCTGCTCTTAATCTTTCACAGGTGTCGGGAATTCCTTATACGATAAAAGCCGACGTGCTTTTAAAGGATGGAGACGAACCGGATATACCGGGATTTAAAGTGAGGGTGCTTCATACGCCGGGTCATACCGAAGGAAGCTGCTGTTATTATTTTTATGAGGATAAAGTGCTGATGAGCGGAGATACTCTTTTTAAAGGTTCCTGCGGCAGGACTGATTTCCCTACATCATCATGGACAAAGATGGAAGCGTCGTTAAAACGTCTTGTTACGGAACTTCCGGGCGAAACAGCAGTTTATCCAGGACATGAAGATACGACTACCATAGCGTTTGAAAAGAGGTTCAATTCTTTTGTCTGATATATCGATAAGCTTCAATAAAAGAGATTTTGAATATGACGTCTATACTCTTGTAAAAGCGTTTTATCCGGGAAAAGAGATAACTACATTTTATACAGATGAAAACACACATCCGGCCGAGGCTTTTCTGAAGCTGGATGTATCTATGTATGACGATCATATTGACCTGACAGTCGACGAGAAAAATAAAGATAAAATCTCGGCGTCAGGCAAAGTGCCTGAAAATGACAGGAAAGAAAGAAAAAATATTCTTAAAAGACTTATATATGAAACTCTGGCTGATATTTCCGGTCAGAAGCTTCCATGGGGAACGCTGACAGGCATAAGACCTACGAAAATTCCGATGGCTCTAATGGAGGAAGGCCTGAGAAATCCTGACATAGCAAAGTATATGCGGGAAGTCTATTACACGAGCCCGAAAAAGACAGCCCTTGCGATCGCGGTGGCAAACAGGGAAAAGGAGATACTCGACAGGATTAATCCTGAAGAAGGATACAGCCTTTATGTGGGAATTCCGTTTTGTCCGTCGATCTGCCTCTATTGTTCTTTCGGATCGCATCCTTACGACAGATGGGGAAAGTTTTCTGAAGAATATCTTTCGGCGTTGTTTAAAGAACTGGATTATATCGCTTCAAAGATGAAAAACAAAAAGCTGCAGACGATTTATATAGGCGGAGGTACGCCTACGACATTAAACGCGGATCAGCTTGAAAGACTTCTTTTACATATCAGAGATTCGTTTGATATGAAAGACGTCATGGAGTTTACGGTGGAAGCGGGACGCCCTGATACCGTTGATCTTGAAAAGATGGAAGTCCTTATCAGAAACGGAGTTGACCGCGTCTCGATAAATCCGCAGACGATGAATCAGAAGACGCTTGATACAATAGGGCGAAATCATACTGTAGAACAGGTTGTGACGGCGTTTGATCTGGCAAGAAAAGCCGGATTTAAGAACATAAACATGGACATCATAGTCGGACTGCCGGGGGAAGGCCTTGAGGAAGTCAAAGAGACGCTAAAGCGTATAAAAGAACTTCATCCCGATTCTCTTACGGTTCACTCGCTTGCGTTAAAACGCGCGACGAGACTTAACTTGTTTAAGGATGTTTATACGCCCGTATCTTTTGAAAATTCCCAGGAGATAATGGATCTTGTGGATATTGCCGCCATGGAAATGGGAATGGAACCCTATTATATGTACAGGCAGAAAAACATGGCGGGGAATCTTGAAAACATCGGATACGCCGTCCGGGGATGTTTCGGCATATACAATATCCTCATTATGGAAGAAAAACAGAGCATTCTCGCGGCGGGCAGCGGAGCGTCGTCAAAGTTTGTTTTTGCGGACGGCAGGATCGAAAGAGCCGAAAATGTAAAAGATATCAAAAATTATATCGAGAGAATAGATGAAATGCTCACTCGGAAGGAGAAATATTTAAAATGCAATTGAAAAAGAAGCCTATAACAGGCATGAAGGACATCCTCCCAAAAGAAATGGAAATAAGGGATTATGTTTTAAGCGTGATGAAAGACACGTATAAAAAGTTCGGATTCGTTTCAATGGAAACGCCATGCGTAGAGCATCTTGAAAATCTCAACAGCAAATCAGGCGGAGAAAACGAGAAGCTCATATTTAAGATTCTTAAAAGAGGAGAAAAACTTAAACTTGAGGAAGCGAAAACAGAAGCTGATCTTGTCGACGGAGGCTTGAGATATGATCTCACGGTGCCCCTTTGCAGATATTACGCGAATCATCAGTCGGAACTTCCCTCTCCTTTTAAAGCGCTGCAGACAGGAAACGTATGGCGCGCCGACAGACCCCAGAGGGGAAGATACCGTCAGTTTATGCAGTGTGATATAGATATCCTGGGAGAAACTTCTAATATTGCCGAGATAGAGCTTATACTCGCGACGTCTACATTCTTAGGCAAAGTCGGATTTAAGAAGTTTACGATAAGGATAAACGACAGACGTATCCTCAAGGCGATGGCGGCTTATTCAGGATTTGAAGAAAAAGATTATGATACAGTATTTATCATTCTTGACAAAATGGATAAAATCGGCATCGAAGGAGTCGCATCCGAGCTTGAAAAAGAAGGTTTTGATGAAGAGGCGGTTAAGAAATATCTCACGCTTTTTGCAAATATAAGCAATGATATAAAAGGCATAGAGTTCTTAAAAGAAAAGCTGGAGGGCTTTTTGCCCGACGATGTGAGCGGCGGACTCATTCATATCATGAACAGCGTGGATAAGGCAAAACAGAGCAGTTTCGGACTTGTCTTTGACCCGACCCTCGTAAGGGGCATGTCATATTACACAGGACCTATCTTTGAGATCACAATGGATGATTTCGGAGGCTCCGTCGGAGGCGGCGGACGATACGATGAGATGATAGGAAAGTTTACCGGACAGAATGTGCCGGCATGCGGATTTTCCATCGGATTCGAACGTATCGTTATGCTTATGCTGGAGCATGATTTCAGTGTTCCGAAAGGAATGGGCAAGAGAGCATATCTTGTCGAGAAGAAAGTTTCCGATGAGAAGATGCAGGAAGTGCTTATGAAAGCTATGGCTGAACGCGCCGAAGGCATGGAAATCAGCCTTAATATTATGAAAAAGAATAAAAAATTTCAAAAAGAACAGCTTGAAGCGGAAGGATACACAGAGATCGTTGAGATCTTTGCTGATTGATCAGGAGGATTTAAAATGGCAGAATCGATGCAGGGATTAAAAAGAACTTGCCGCTGCGCGGAAGTTACTGAAGCGCAGATCGGAAGCAACGTTACTCTTATGGGATGGGTGCAGAAAAGCCGTAATAAAGGAGGCATAATATTTGTTGACCTCAGAGACCGTACCGGAATCATGCAGCTTATCTTTGAAAACGGAGATATCGATGAAGAGGGATTTAACAAAGCAGCCAAATTAAGAAGCGAGTATGTTATCGCTGTTACAGGCGTTGTTGAAAAGAGAAGCGGCGCTGTAAATGAAAATATTTCGACGGGAACAATGGAGATAAGAGTTAATTATTTAAGAGTACTCTCTGAATCTGAAGTGCCTCCGTTCCCGATTGAAGAAAACAGCAAAACAAAAGAAGATCTCAGACTTAAATACAGATATCTCGATCTCAGAAGACCGGATATACAAAAAAATATGATGATGCGTTCAAAAGTGGCGACGCTCACAAGAGAATTTATGGCAAAAGAAGGATTTCTTGAGATAGAAACTCCGATGCTTGGAAAGAGCACGCCTGAAGGCGCGAGGGATTATCTCGTGCCGAGCCGTGTTCATCCGGGATCCTTCTACGCGCTTCCGCAGTCGCCTCAGCTGTTCAAGCAGCTTCTTATGGTTTCCGGATACGACCGTTATATCCAGATCGCGAGATGCTTCCGCGATGAGGATTTAAGAGCCGACAGACAGCCTGAATTTACTCAGATAGACATGGAGCTTTCATTTGTAGATGTAGACGACGTTATCGATGTCAATGAAAGACTTCTTGCCCATTTATTTAAAGAAGTACTTGACGTCGATGTTAAGCTTCCTATTCAGAGAATGACATGGCAGGAGGCCATGGACAGGTTCGGATCAGACAAACCGGATCTTCGATTCGGAATGGAGCTTAAAGATGTTTCTGATATCGTAAAGGACTGCGGTTTTGCCGTATTTACAGGAGCGCTTGCCCTTAGAGATGGTACTGTCCGCGGTATTAACGCGAGTGGCTGCGGCTCTATGCCGAGAAAGAAAATCGATAAGCTTGTGGAGTTCGCGAAGGGATACGGCGCAAAAGGACTTGCCTATATCGCGATAGCTGAAGACGGAACGAGAAAATCTTCTTTCGCTAAATTCATGACAGACGAGGAAATGGACGCTCTTGTAAGAGCTCTCGATGGCAAAGCGGGCGATCTCCTTCTTTTCGCGGCTGACAGGAAAAAGATCGTATGGAATGTGCTTGGAGCGTTAAGACTTCAGATCGCTGAAGAACTCGGACTTCTCAAAAAAGACGAATTCTGCTTCCTCTGGGTTACTGAATTCCCGCTTCTTGAGTGGTCTGATGAAGAGGAGAGATATACCGCTATGCATCATCCGTTTACAATGCCTATGGACGAAGATTGGCAGTACATCGATTCGGATCCTGGCAGAGTTCGCGCGAAAGCTTACGATATCGTTCTCAACGGCTGCGAGATCGGCGGAGGCTCGGTGCGTATCCATCAGAACGACATCCAGGAGAAGATGTTTGAAGTTCTCGGATTTACAAAAGAGCAGGCCTGGGAGCAGTTCAGCTTCCTGTTGGAGGCGTTTAAATACGGAGTTCCGCCGCATGCCGGACTTGCTTACGGTCTTGACAGACTCGTAATGCTCATGGCGGGATGCGATTCGATAAGAGACGTTATCGCCTTTCCTAAGAACAAAGACGCCGTATGTCTGATGACACAGGCGCCGGGAGAGGTTTCCGAAAAACAGCTTGAGGAGCTTCACATAAAGACAGATGTGGATGAAGAAAATTAAAAAAGTATAAATTATTAGCACTCATTTAATATGAGTGCTAATTTTTTCTTGACTTTCAGAAATGACCGCTTTAAAATGATTAATCAAGGGGCGGATTTTGAAAGTGCGCAGCACAAAAAAATCACGGTTGACTTATAAAAAATAACATTTATCATAAAAACAGGAGAGTGATTTAAATGGCAGTAAAACATGGAAATCTTTCAATTCACAGTGAAAATATTTTTCCTATCATAAAAAAATGGATGTATTCCGATCAGGATATTTTTGTAAGGGAGCTTATTTCAAACGCATGCGACGCTATCACAAAACTTAAAAAACTCAGTGTTGCCGGCGAATACGAGCTGCCTGAGGGATACAAGCCGAAGATCGAAGTCGTTCTTGACGACAAAGAAAAGACGATGAAGATAATCGATAACGGTATCGGCATGACAGCCGAAGAGGTGGAGGAATATATCACCCAGATCGCGTTTTCGGGAGCTACCGAGTTCCTTGAAAAATATAAAGATAAAGCGGATGAGGATCAGATAATCGGACATTTCGGACTTGGATTTTATTCGGCTTTTATGGTAGCTGATGAAGTTCATATCGATTCGCTGTCATATAAGGAAGGTTCTAAAGCCGTTCACTGGACATGCGACGGAAGCACACAGTACGAGCTCGAAGATGGCGACAAGGATACGGTAGGAACAGTAATAACTCTTTATCTCAATGAGAATTGTTACGAGTATTCAAATCTTTACAGAGTAAACGACGTTCTCGAAAAGTACTGTTCATTTATGCCTGTCGAGATATATTCTTCACAGGTAAATGCCGAGCCGCAGTACGAGACTATAGACGAATCTGAGCTTAAAGATACGGATACCGTGATCGAGCATATCCATGAAGACGCGAAAACAGAAGAAAAAGAGAAGGAAGACGGAACAAAAGAAACAGTTGAAGTTTCACCTGAAAAAAATCAGGTAAAGATCCTGAAAAGACCTGTTCCGGTAAACGACACGCATCCTCTTTGGGCTAAACATCCGAACGAGTGCACTGAAGAAGAATACAGAGACTTTTACCGTAAAGTATTCAGAGACTATAAGGAGCCTTTATTCTGGATACATTTAAATATGGATTATCCGTTTAACTTAAAAGGCATTCTCTATTTCCCGAGAATAAATACGGAATATGAATCTATAGAAGGAACGATCAAGCTTTACAATAATCAGGTATTCATCGCCGACAATATTAAAGAGGTAATTCCTGAATATCTGCTTTTGTTAAAAGGAGTCATTGACTGTCCTGATCTTCCTTTGAACGTATCTCGAAGCGCCCTTCAAAATGACGGATTCGTTACAAAGATTTCTGATTATATTTCAAAGAAGGTAGCTGATAAACTTTCGGGAATGTGCAAAACAGACCGTGAAAATTATGAGAAATACTGGGATGATATTTCTCCGTTCATCAAGTTCGGATGCATCAGAGATACTAAATTCGCCGAAAAGATGATGGACTATATCCTTTACAAGAATCTCGACGGAAAATATCTGACATTAAAAGACATGGTTCCGGATATTGATGAAAAGGATGATAAGAAAGAAGAGATAAAAGAAGAAGACAAACATATTATTTATTATGTTACCGATCCTGTTCAGCAGGGACAGTATATAAACATGTTCAAAGAGCAGGGCAAAGACGCTGTAATCTTAAGACACAATATCGATACAAGCTTCATAACTCATGTAGAGCGTACAACAGATAAAGTCAAATTCCAGAGGATAGACGCTGAAATTTCGGAGGATATGAAAGGCGAAGGCGAAGATCTTACAGAGATCAGCTCTACGCTGCAGGAGGTATTCAGAAAGGCTCTTTCAAATGATAATCTTCAGGTTACTGTCGCGAACCTTAAGAACGAAAAGACAGCCGCTGTTATAACCGTTTCCGAAGAAGAACGCCGTATGCAGGATATGATGAAGATGTATGGAATGGCGGGAATGAACGACGCGATGTTCGCTCCTAAACCTGCCCTTGTCCTTAACAACAATCATCCGCTTATAAAATATATAGCTGAAAACAAAGACAAGGACGGAATCGACGTAGTCTGTAAGCAGGTATATGACCTCGCTCTCATCGCTAACCAGCCTCTTTCGGCGGAAGCCATGAGCGAATTCATCGAAAGAAGTCAGGATATACTTCTTAACAGTATTAAATGATTTGATTTTTGCACGGCGCTGTTGTATACTCATATGGTATTTTACACAAAGAATATACATATTTTTTAATATAAGGAGTACTCTATGAGCCAGGAAAAAGTTGACAGATATAAACAGCAGAAAGCAAAAGTCAAAGAGAACATAAAAAAAGAAAAGAGAAACCGCGTTTTTAGATGGACGGCGGCTATAGTGATATTCGCGGCAGCTGTGAGCTGGTTTGGATATTCAGTTTATCAAAGCGGTAAGCCTTCAAATATCACGACTATAGAAACGGATTATACGGCTTTCGACACATACATCAACGGACTCGGAGTTGTAGAAGAGTAAAAATAAAGAGGTGCGCCTGAGCGTACCTCTTATTTTTGACTTTCAAATTTATATAAAAAAGAAAGACGAAGCTGTTAAAGACATTTGATCAGCATTTAACAACATTGGAAGCCTGTAAACCTTTAGGTCCCTCGATCAGTTCAAAAGTAACCTCCTGACCTTCGTTTAAGGTTTTGAAGCCTTCACCTACGATTGCAGAAAAGTGCACAAAAATGTCTTTTCCGTCTTCTCCGGTAATGAATCCGTAGCCTTTTTCAGCATTGAACCATTTAACCGTTCCCTTATTCATTTTAAAATACCTCCATAAAAATAATTTCCGGAGCTTGTTGCGGAAAATAGAAAAATCATATCAGATGGGATGTGAATGATATAAAAATCCGCATCAAGTAATCCAAGCAAGCAAACCAATTATATTCTGAAAATCGTTCTGAGTCAATATGATTATATTTGTTTCCTGTAATAATATGTGAAAAATATAAAAAAAAGACAAATTAAAGGTGAAAAAATGGGTAAAAATAACAATATAAAAAGCCATTTATCTGATCTGGCGCGGATGTCCGTTATGCAGAACAGATACACGAACACGGCATTCTTAAGTCCTGAGGAGCAGGATGCCGTCGTAAAAACGATGAAAGAAGAGGGATATGTAAACTGGTTTTTTTATGAACCAAGCGGCTCGGCCATAAGAAAAATCGCCGTTTTCGGATCCGAAGAAGAACTCGGATACGCGTTCGAAGCGCCTGTGAAAGTCATACATATAGAACCGGTTTCTGAAAAATTCGCCGAGGAATTAAATCACAGAGACTATCTCGGCGCTCTTATGAATCTCGGGATAGACAGGAGCACCACAGGCGATATCATAATAAAGAAAAAAGAAGCGTGGCTGTTCTGTCTTGAAAGCATCTCGCAGTTTATAACAGAAAACTTAAATAAAGTGCGTAAGACCTCTGTAAAATGCAGTATAGTAGACGATGATATTCCACAGATAGAACCGGATTTTGAGTATATTAAGGCAAACGTAGCTGCTGAAAGAATAGACGCCGTAATCGCATCCATATTAAATCTTTCAAGATCAAAGGCGCAGAGCCTTATAAAACTTGAGAGAGTATTTGTAAACGAGAGTCTTGTAAAAAGCGGCGCGGCCGTTTTAAAAGGTGGTGACGTGATCGTCATAAGGGGATTTGGGAAATTTATTTATGATGGGATAGATTCAAAAACCAGAAAAGACAGGCTGTTTGTCAGCGTCAGAAAATACATATGAGTCAAGGGAAAATGGACACAAAAAAGACCCGAACAGAGCTATCAGGGCAGAAGACTTTGTTCGGGCTTTGATGAATGTCTGGTTTGTTCGCTGCAGATTTCCTTTTTATTCCGGGACTTGATGTATGTCCAATTCGGTAACTATGTCGTCTTTTGATACATAGTCACGCATATAAGAAACAGATGATTCGCAGACATAGCTGCAGGTTTTCGCGAGCTTATAAGAATTGCTCGGCTTGCCGTTAAATTTTAATTTGATGCCGCATTCTTCGTAACGGTCAAATTCTTTCTTCAACGATTCAAACAGTTCGGGATCGTAAACTGCTTTATATGATCTTTTTTTGTTTTTATTTTGATTGCTGCTCATATTCGCTCTAAAACATAAAATACATTTTCCGTGATAATTGCATTTCATGCAGCCTTTCCAAAATATAATTGAGTCAGGGCAAATGGACACAAAGATAGAAGCTCATTTGTCATATGACTTTATTGTTTACGATATATGGCGGCGTCCTGAATAAAAAATAAATAATAAAATAAGGATAACCCGAAAGAAAATTCAAAGAATAGAATCAGTTGATTTGAATAATCTACAGCGAATGCCGTATTGATAAGTTTATAAGGGGTTATATATGGATTGATATCGGCCTGTGCATCACCTCCGTTTGTGAGACACCGGAATATATCGATAAAGAAATAATAAAACAACGCATATGAGAAATCAAGCCTTTTTATAAAAAAATAAACGTTTCTTGTGTTTTTTTGACACAGTTATTATAATTAGCACATTACCGGGAAGATTTGAAAGGCACAAAATGTCAGAAAAAAGATTTAAACATATCAGCCTGATATTGTTTTTCATATATGTAATCGTCTTATATTATCTTTTATTATTTTACGCGGAATGCAGGACGGGAATACTGCCTGATGAGTTTGTCAGAGTGAATCTAAGGCCGTTTATAGAGATAAGGCGTATATTCGAGGGAATGGAAAAACTTGGATTCATGTATTTTTTCAGAAATTTTATTGGAAATATCGTGATATTCGTTCCGTTCGGAATGCTTATGCCATGCGCTTTTGACAGATGCGCTAAATTATGGAAGACGGCTCTATGCGGTTTCGCGACAAGCTTTTTGATCGAAAGTTTCCAGCTGATTACAAAGATAGGCATATTTGACGTTGACGACATTATAATGAATACAGCCGGCGTATTTGTCGGATATCTCATTTACAGACTGATATTATTAAAAATAAAAAAGAGCTTATGTTCTAAATAAAGATAAAAATATTACAGAGGAATATATGAATAGAGAAGATTTGGAAGAAAGACTGGAACTGTGTACTATAAGACTAAAGCAGATTCCTGATGAAAACAATATAAAAGAGCCTTTTGCTGATTTTTTCAGGAGAGAAGCAGATTTTCTGCTGTATGTTTTAAGGCTTTATGAAAGGCTTAAAAAAGAAGACATGAAAAGTCTTCAGGCAGAGGAACTCAGCAAAATAAACGGCAGACTTTACAACGAACTTCTGCCGGGAAATTATGAAAAGTGCTATGGCAATCCCGAGTACGCGTGCGCTGTTTTGGGCGACGACTACGGAAAGCTCTTTTCGGCTCTGTACGCGGAGCTTCGCGGCGTTATCGTATACGCTTACGAAGACAGGTTATGGGATCTCACTGTGTCCCTTGAACTGTTTTTAGAGTGTTATGTCGCCTTTGAAGACGAGGAAATCCCGGCTGCTAAGATTTTAAGACACATCATTTACTCGTATAATTATGATTACTGCGGCGAGTTTTGCGATTACAGGCTTTCAGAGATTCTTGACCCTGACCTTGATTTCGCGCGAAACATAATTATGAATTCGGATTTAAATGATTTAAGATATCTTTATTCATACGGCGAGTATATTTCTGAAAATGAGATGGGCGTGGCGAAATTCCTGAATTCGATGACGCAGGATGAAATAGATAAAATGGCCTCGACGTATACCGAAGGTTACAGGCTCGGATTTATAGCAACAAATAAAGACATAAAAAAGAAAAAAACAGTAAATATCAGATATTCAGTAGGATTTGAACGGATGGTGCGAAGCGCCGTTAAACAGTTTGAAGCGATGGGGCTTAAATCGGTTATCTACAGAGCAGCTTCTCACCGGATGAATTCAAGAGGAACGAAGGTCGGATACTTCGGCGCAACTCCTAATCCTCAGTATGATTTCGATCATAAAAATGACGAGGCGCTTTTCCTTGACGAGAGGATGGTGACAAGAAAACTCTCGGCTCAGCACGAAGGCTTTGAAGCAAGAAAAGAACTGGCGAATGCTCACGGAGGACCGGCGGTAATAGAGGTGTTCGGAGAAAAGCCTTTTGTCCCGAAGGTAAAGAAAGCCGCCCTTTGTCTGACAAAGGAACAGCAGGCTTTAAGAGTAAAATACGATACCGAATCGGCGAAGCTTACAAACAGATATATAATAGGCGAAGAGCGCAGCTTTACGATAATAGCGTACCCCATTCCTGAGATCGGTGAAAACTTTGAAGAGATATTTAAAGAGACGGTAAAGATAAACAGTCTTGACTATAAAAAATATCAGAAGATACAGCAGGTGATTATCGACGCTTTAGATAAGGGCGAAAAAGCAGTTGTTAAGGGCTGCGGCAATAACAAAACAGAGCTTGTGATAAATCTTCACAAATTGAATAATCCCGAAAAGGAAACTAATTTTGAAAATTGCGTAGCTGACGTCAATATTCCGGTGGGAGAGGTATTTACTTCGCCGGTTTTGAAAGGCACACAGGGAACGCTGCACGTTTCAAAAGTCTATTTGAACGGACTTTGTTATAAAGATCTGACGATAAAGCTTGAAGACGGGATGATAACCGACTATACATGCTCAAATTCCGATAACGAAGAGGAAAATAAAAAGCTGATAAAAGAAAATATACTGTATCATCATGAAACTCTTCCGATAGGAGAATTCGCGATAGGAACTAATACAACGGCATACTCGGCGGCGAAGAAATACGGTATAGAGGATAAATTCCCTATCCTTATAGCGGAAAAAATGGGACCTCATTTCGCGTTCGGAGATACGTGCTACAGCTGGGAAGAGGATATCGTTACATATAATCCCGATGGAAAAGCGATAATAGCGCGGGAAAACGAATGCTCGGCAAATAGAAAAACAGATCTCTCAAAGGCGTATTTTAATTGTCATACGGATGTTACTATTCCCTATGATGAACTTGGATGCATATACGTAGTTACACATACGGGAGAAAAGATCTATATAATCGACAATTCAAAATTTGTCCTTCCGGGAACTGAAGAGCTTAACATCCCGCTTTATGATAAGGTTTGACGGCAGGTATCAGTAGGAGCCGGAAAGAAATTACGGCAAAGAAATTTTGAGCATAAAGATTGTACAATCGTCATAAAACAGTTATAATGTCTGTTTGTATGATTTATATCTTGGAGGAAATAGTTAAAAATGAAAAATAAATTTATTAAAACAATCGGTATCGCGCTTGCAGCATCTATGGCGGCGGCATCATTGATGGGATGCGCGAAGGACGCCGGCGAAAATATAAATTACGAAGAGGCTGCACTTGTCGTAAACGGAGAAGAGATAAATTACGCGACAGCGAACTTTATCTTCCGTCATGATCAGGCGCTGACAAATTATTATATGGCTCAGCTCGGAATGGCTTCAGATGATTTCTGGACGGATTCGGATATGGCCTCTGAAGACGGAAAAACATATGC
>CASEDW010000179.1 GCA_949286775.1 uncultured Eubacteriales bacterium
AAATAATGAGAGCAAAAATATAGGAAGATAACCATGTTATAGAAATGAGATGAACGAATGGAACAAGCAGAATGGATATACTGTCCTCTTGATACTTACGCTGAAATTTGGTCGAAATATTTTGAAAATTAATTCCGTCGAAACTCATTTTTTAATTTCTTGATTCTATTTTGGGGTTATATATAATAATGGATGAAGTACTGATATTTTTCGTAAATTTGAACAGGAGATTTGTATATGAATCCTCAATTTGAAAGAACTGCGCTTTTATTAGGCAGTGAAGCTCTAGACATACTTGAAAATAGGAGAGTAGCGGTATTCGGCATCGGCGGCGTCGGCGGTTACGTTTGCGAAGCGCTTGTAAGAAGCGGCATCGGTTCATTTGATCTGATCGACAACGATACGGTTTCTGTTTCAAATATAAACAGGCAGATCATAGCGACCCACAAAACTGTAGGAAAATATAAAGTTGACGTTATGAAGGAGAGAATGCTGGACATAAATCCTTCAGTCAGCGTCGACGTCCATAAATGTTTTTTTCTTCCTGAAAATTCTTCAGATTTTAACTTTGAAGATTACGACTATGTGATCGACGCCATTGATACGATAACAGCGAAAATTGAAATCATAACTAAATGTAAAGAGTCGGGTACTCCTGTAATTTCTTCCATGGGTACGGGAAATAAACTTGATCCTACGGCCTTTAAAGTATCTGACATATATAAAACAAAAATATGTCCCCTTGCGAAAGTTATGAGAAAAGAGTTAAAAAAGAGAAATATAGACAGCCTTAAGGTTGTTTATTCAGAAGAACAGCCGCTTAAACCTCTTTCTTCTGAAATTTCCGATTTTAACAGCCTAAACGGAAGGCGCGCTATACCCGGAAGCACTTCGTTTGTTCCTCCTGCAGCCGGTCTTATTATTGCATCAGAGGTTATAAAAGACCTTTTGAACGGTTAAATGAAGCAGGAGAGCAGCAGAAAAAATGACTGCCGTATCAGCAGTCATTTTTTTTAAATATCTATATTTCTTATAGCGTCTTCAAGTTCATTCATACCGTTAATAATATCATTGAATCTGTCGATGCCAATAGAATCAAATAATTTATCTAAAAACTCAAGAAGGTGTTTTTCCTGTTTCTTAAACGATTCAAAGCCTGCTTCTTTAACTTTTATGAATGTACCGACTTCACCGCGTTCCCATGAAACGAGACCGGCGTTATTTAACTGTTCAACAGCCTGGGAGATACGGTTGATAGGAAGATTTTTTCTTGATTCGAGTTCCTGAAGAGTAACAGCGGTTTCAGGGCATGTCTCGCAATACAGAAGCTCAGGCCAAATGTCTTTCATCAGATTAAACTGCACTAAAGATATTTCAGAAAACAGTTTATTGAATTTGTCCATTCTCATTTCATTTCTCGTAAAAAGCATCTTGGTTATATGCTTTATTAATTCTTCACGATTTCTTTTTAATTCTGTCATTCTTTGTCCTCCTTATATTAAACTTTTACGTTTATCCCTTGACTCATGATACTACAGATTTCTCCGTACTATGTACTTTCGAAATACCCCGTAACTTATTTCATTTTACCAAAATAAATCGTAAAAGTAAAATTCAAAAATTAAGCTTTGCCAAATATTAAGCGATTTAAGATCTGAGTATTGACTTTTTCAAAGAAAAGAGTAATATTAGAACAGATTCATAACTATTCGGAAAACACAGGTTTTTCGAATAGTTGAACGTATACTCTCATTTACATTCACATAATACAGGCTTCTATAGCCATATCTGGCTATTACCTGTTTAGCAGTTTACTATAAAAAATTGAATATAAAATTAATAAAGGATTAAAAATAAATTAAATATGGATAAAAGAAATACATACAGAACTGCTGCCGATACGGAAAACATACTTAAACTCCGTGCAGTGCTTAAAACTCTTCCTGCGTTTGCCTCTGATTATTTCAGAGCCGCCAGCATAACTACCGAAACAAGCACGCGTATAAAGTACGCTTACGATATACGCACCTTCTTTCAGTTTCTGATTGAACAAAACCCTGTATTTAAAGACAGACAGATCACGGAACTTACTATCGATGTTTTAGATATGGTAACGCCCCTTGATCTCGAGGAGTTCATCGAATATTTAAAGGCGTATAAATCACCTGAAACCGACGAATATATAACTAACGGCGAACGAGGCATAAAACGCAAACTGAGCGCTCTCAGATCGTTTTACGCTTATTATTTCAAGCATGAACTTATAAAAACAAATCCGACTCTTCTGATAGAAATGCCGAAACTTCATGATAAGGATATCATAAGACTTGAAGCCGATGAAGTCGCTACGCTGCTTGACATCATAGAATCAGGCGATTCCACTGTATCTGATCATCAGAAAAAATATCTTGAAAAAAACAAGACAAGAGATTTAGCCATCATTACTCTCCTGCTCGGAACAGGTGTTCGTGTTTCCGAATGCGTAGGCCTTGATATACAGGATGTTGATTTTAACAAATGCGGAATCCGCGTTATCAGAAAAGGCGGCAATGAAATGATGGTATATTTTGGAGAGGAAGTCGAAAAGGCGCTTATTGACTATCTTGAGGAACGAAAAAATATTGTTCCTATTGAAGGGCACGAAAACGCCCTGTTTTTGTCATCTCAGCGCAAAAGAATAGGCGTTAAAGCAGTTGAAAACCTTGTAAAAAAATATTCCCGTCAGGTGACGTCAACTAAGAAAATAACGCCTCATAAGCTCAGAAGCACCTACGGTACCGCTCTCTATCAGGAAACAGGCGATATTTATCTCGTTGCCGATGTTCTCGGGCATAAAGACGTAAATACTACGAAAAAACACTACGCCGCCATGTCTGATATGCGGCGACGAAAAGCGGCCAATGCCGTCACTTTAAGAGAAAAAGAAAATTAATGATTGGAGATAATAATATGTATTACGAAGAAATTCAGATCGGCGATTGTGTAAAGCTGCCTGAAGTAAAGGTAGAAAGAGAAAAAATGCTTGATTTTGCGGCTCATTATAACGCCGCGTGGTGTCACGTAAGCGATAAATTTGCCGCGTCTACAAGAGCCGGCCAGGTGACGTCTCCCGGTATATACACTTTCGCTCTTATGTGGGGCGAATATGCCCCGAGAAATTTCGGACAAACTCAGGATATCGGCGGATCTGATCTGAACATGAAATTTTATAAACCTGTTTTTGCCGGCGACACGCTTCATGGAGTCGCTTATGTGGACGATAAATTTGATCGCAATCCCTACAATGGCGGTATCTGGGTAACGATGGAAGTATACAATCATCATGACGAACTTGTTTTAAAATCAAGATCTACCAGCGTCATATTAAAGAAAAACACGCCTCCTTCAAACAGATGAGGAGGCGCTGCATCAAAAGTCGTCTAAATTAAATTCGTCAAAATCATTTATAAACGCGTCGGCATATTTTCGTATTTCCTGCTCTTCTCTTTTTGCCGTGGGTTCGGCCACCCCGATAGTTATATATCCCGCGTCTTTAGCAGTCTTAACGGCATAAAAAGCGTCTTCAAAAACTGCTATGTTTTCCACAGGAAGGTTAAAATCTTCTGACGCGTGCATATATATCTCCGGCGAAGACTTTGTAGTGTTATATTCCCCGCAGTTGACTACTTTGCGAAAATATCTAAGGATTCCAAGCCTTTCGAAGGCTTTGATGATATAGTCCTTTTCATTTGATGTAGCGGCAGCCATGGGAATTCCTCTGTCATTAAGTTTTTTGATCAGCTCTACAACTCCTTTTTTCGGCATAGACTCTTTTTCATAAAATTTCCTGACCATTTCTTTGACATCGGCGGCAACCTGTTCAAGGGATCTTTCAATATTATATGTATCCTTTATATATTTCATGGCTTCGCCATATGACAATGAATAGAGCTTATCGCCTATATCGTCCTCCGGCTTTTTTCCAAAAGATTCTATATATCTTGAAGCGATCCCGTCCCAGATCCACATTGTATCTAACAGAGTTCCGTCGACGTCAAAAATGACTCCTTTTATCATTTGCCTTTATTCTCCTTATCTTTATTTAACATTTCTTCAGTAATTCGTTTTAATTCTTTAGTTTCTTTTTCTATATCGTCAGAAGCGAAAATAGCGCTGATAACGGCTACTCCGCTGACTCCCCGCCCCGAAAGTTTTAAAATGTTATTTTTATTTATGCCGCCGATCGCGACAACAGGGATATCTACAGTCCTGCATATTTTTTCGAGTTCTTCATGATCGAGGGCAGACACATTGCCTTTCGATCCTGTATGAAAACACGCGCCTGAACCGAGATAATCAGCCCCCATAGCCTGAGCCCTTAGAGCCTCCTCTACATTGTGAGCAGAAACTCCTATTATCTTATCGTTCCCAAGTTTCGCCCGTACATCTTCTGCTTCCATATCTTCCTGGCCGACATGCACGCCGTCCGCGTCTACTTTAAGCGCGATTTCAACATTGTCATTTATTATAAAAGGTACGCCGTATTTTTGGCATATTTTCTTAATCTGCGCTGCTTCTTTTAGGAAATTCTCTTCATCAAGCTCTTTTTCTCGAAGCTGTACAAGTGTCGCGCCGCCTTTGAGCGCCTTTTCCACCTGATCGCAGAGAGTTTCGCCATTCTTTAGCCATGATCTGTCAGTAACGGCATATAATATCATATCGTTCCTGTTTAATTTCATATTAATCTCCTACTATCCTGTCTTATCTTTTACCTAATATATCATAATTACTAATTATTATAATTTCAATTATTTTATAATTATATTTTAATCCATTTATTGACAAACACAAGTAATAGAGCTATTATGTGAAAAGCAAGGGAGCCAAATGGCTGAGAGGAAGTTTAACTTCGACCTTTATACCTGATGTGGATAATGCCACCGTAGGAAGCATTTATGTTGATCGTGACTGTCCGCACCAGGACAGTTTTTTTATTTTATGATATTTGGTTCAAAAGATAGTTTGACCAAATTATACTTTTTATGAGTCAAACGTGATTTTTTCGTGCTGCGCACTCCCAAAATCACTAAAAACATTCGGATTCCATGCATTTTTCTACGAAAAATGATTCCATCCTCATGTTTTTGCGGTCCTCATGGACACAAAATCGTATGCAAGCATCCGATTTGTGTCCATTTGTCCCTTGACTCATGCATGTTTTCATTTCAGATGCTCTATTGAGCCCGTGTGCAGGGGGAGCGCCCTTCACATGAGTATTTCAGCGATGGGAAGCCGTGTTCCGGCGTGAGAGGAAACCATTAAAACAGAAGTACACTTTGTTTTTGAAGTTTCGACCGGCAGATTAATAATAATACATTTTTCGATTATCAATCTGTTCGCTGTTTATCTGATTTGAAAACTTTTTTTATTTTATGGAGGAAAATAAATTATGAAACAGAAAAAAACAATGACGTCAAAACTCGCTGTTGCCGGAATACTTACGGCCTGCGCTGTTGTAGGAAGCCTTGTAAGTTTTCCGCTTTTCGGCAGCAAATGCGCGCCCGTACAGCATTTTGTAAATGTACTGTGCGCCGTATTACTGGGGCCTGAACTGGGAGTATGTTCCGCTTTTGTCGCCAGCCTCATACGAAACTTAACGGGACTTGGCACATTGCTGGCGTTCCCCGGCAGCATGATAGGAGCTCTGCTCTGCGCTCTTATCTACAAGTATTCAAAAAAGATACTGCCTACTCTTGCAGGAGAAATAATCGGAACAGGCATATTGGGCGGATTATGCTCCTACCCTATCGCGATTTTATTTATGAACGCTGACGCGGCGTCTATAGGATATTTCGTATATGTCGTGCCGTTCTTAATTTCAACTGTAGTCGGTTCGATTATTGCCGGAATTCTTATTTTCTCCCTTAAGAAAGGCGGCGTGCTTATTAAAATGCAGGCGATGCTCGGCACAGTTTCTAAAACAAAATCGCAATGAACAAATTTGAAAGGCTGCGTCTATGTTAAATCATTTAATTAAAATAAAAGAAAAGACACCTTTAATCCACTGCATATCGAATATAGTTACGGCCAATGACTGCGCTAATCTCGCGCTGGCAGTAAACGCCAGTCCTATAATGGCGCAGGCTCCTGAAGAGATGAATGATATAGTATCAATTTGCGACGCTCTTGTCATAAATACAGGCACTCCTTCATCAGATAAATATGACGCGTGCAGCCGCGCTGCTATTGCGGCCGATGCTAAAAAAATCCCGATCATTCTCGATCCTGTGGGAATCGGGGCGAGCAAATGGAGACTTGAAAATATCAGAAAACTCCTTTCTGTCTCACATCCATGCATTTTTCGTCTTAATAACAGCGAAGCTAAGATATTGCTTAGCGACGATGAATCAGATAAGGGCTATAGCGTATCGGAGCACGGAGTCGATGCCGTTCCGGCAACATCTTTTGATCAAAGTATTCTGTATGCCCAAAAACTGGCGCAAAAATACAATTGTACCGTTTTGATATCGGGCGTAACCGATATTATAGCTGACAGTTCGCGAACTCAATGCATATCAGGAGGAAGCAGCCTGACAAAACAGATAACAGGAGCCGGCTGCATGTTGTCTGTTTTATGCGGTGTTTTCGCGTCAGTAGAAAAAGACGCCTTTACCTCTGCATGTCTTGCTTCTTCATTTTGGAAACAATGCGCGAAAAAAGCCGATGAAATAACTGATGGACGCGGTATCGGAACTTATCACATAGAACTTATAAACGCCGCAGGAAATTTTATAAATCAAATAGGAGAAATCAAATGATCAAAATAAACGGATGTAATATCAACGCCGACGAACTTTCCCTTTCTTATTATCTCGAGGCAAACGGATACAACAAAAAGCGTATCGCTGTAGAGTGTAACGAAGAGATTGTTCCCCGTTCTGAATACGACGCCTTTATTCTTCACTCCGGCGATGAAGTGGAGATAGTAAGTCTTGTAGGCGGCGGCTGATGAGGTTCTCATAGACATAAAATCGTATGCAATCATCCGACTTATGTCCATTTGTCCATTAACTCATACATATATTTAGGAGGTTCAAAATGAAAAAAGACACATTTATACTTGGCGGCAGGGAATTTTCTTCACGATTCATATTAGGATCGGGAAAATACTCTATGGAACTCATAAAGGCGGCCGTTGAAAACGCCGGCGCCCAGATAATAACCCTCGCCGTCAGAAGAACAAATACAAAGGAATCTGAGAATATTCTTGACTATATCCCTGACAACGTCACTCTTCTGCCGAATACTTCAGGCGCAAGGGACGCAAAGGAAGCAGTCAGGATAGCAAGAATGTCACGGGAACTCGGCTGCGGAGATTTTGTAAAAATAGAAATCATGCGGGACAGCAAGTATCTTCTCCCTGATAACAACGAAACAATAAAGGCAACTGAAATTCTCGCGAAGGAAGGCTTTGTAGTTCTTCCATATATGTATCCTGATCTGTACGCCGCAAGAGATCTTCAAAACGCGGGAGCAGCCGCTGTCATGCCGCTTGCCGCTCCGATAGGTTCAAATAAAGGACTTGCTTCAAAGGAATTTATTCAGATTTTAGTTGATGAAATCGATCTTCCGATTATCGTAGACGCGGGAATCGGAAAGCCTTCCCAGGCATGTGAAGCAATGGAAATGGGATGCGCGGCAGTTATGGCAAATACAGCCATCGCCACAGCAGGTAATATCCCTCTGATGGCTGCCGCTTTTAAGAACGCGATAGACGCAGGACGCGCCGGATATCTTGCAGGCCTCGGACGTGTTTTAGAGCGCGGAGCCTCTGCTTCCGATCCGCTGACAGGCTTCTTAAGAGACTGATGGGAGGCGATTTAAAAATGGCAGAGAATTCATTTTTTGTAGATTCAAATAAATTAAGTGAAAAAGCCCTCGAAAAAAAACATCGTATTGAACGCGATCCCTCATCAAGAACAGATCATATGCAATATATGGAGGGAATGGAGCAGATAAAATCAGACGTAATGGAAAAAGTTATGTCTCAGATGAAATCTTATGATTACAATTCATATACTTCTTCCGACGTCAAACGCGCGCTTTTTTCGGACAGATGCACTATCGAAGATTTTAAAGCTCTTCTCTCTCCTGCCGCCGCTCCTTTTCTTGAGGAAATGGCTCAAAAAGCTAAAATAGAAACAAGCAGACATTTTGGAAATACAGTATATATCTTCACTCCCCTCTATATAGCGAATTATTGTGAAAATTACTGCATATACTGCGGCTTTAACTGCTACAACGATATAAACAGAAAAAAGCTCACAATGGAAGAAATCGAAAAGGAAATGAAAGTCATAGCCGATTCCGGAATAGAGGAAATTCTCATGCTCACAGGCGAAAGCCGTTCGATGAGTCCTGTGGAATATATCGGAGAAGCATGCAAACTCGCGCAAAAATATTACAGAAATGTCGGCCTTGAAATCTATCCAGTTAATACCGATGAATACGCATATCTTCATAAATGCGGAGCCGATTATATAACTGTATTTCAGGAAACATATGACACCGACAAATATGAAACTCTTCATCTTTTGGGACATAAACGCGTATGGCCGTATCGATTTGAATCCCAGGAACGCGCCCTTATGGGAGGAATGCGCGGCGTGGGATTTTCCGCGTTGCTGGG
>CASEDW010000180.1 GCA_949286775.1 uncultured Eubacteriales bacterium
CTTACTCCGGCGGGAGCATAATTTTCAGTCTGTCTTTTTATTTCTGCGGCCGCTTCATCGGAACAATATCCAAACGTTCCTTTAATATCTTCAAAGTTCAAAAAAATATGAGCATCGGGTTTATATATTTCTTCTCTGTATATTTTAGAAAAACTGCATAAAATGCTTTTATCGTTTGTCATATCGACGTTCATTTTTTTAAAATATTAATCTTTTAAAAAGTCCTTTATGCGATCGAGCATCTCAATCGCCGCCTTTTTGCCGATATCATATGTGGCCTGAAGGACTTCAGGATCATGTTCGATTTTTCCTGCCGGAAGTTTTACAGGCGGGGCAATGACAAGCGTATTTCCCTTCTGCTCTTCTCTCGCGATATATTTTAATTCCTGATTGTACATGATATGACGGTTTTTCATTGTTTCGGCAAGGTTAGGATATTTTCTTAAGGCCAGCTTGATTACAGGAGAAAATTTAGAAGGATGTTTTCTGTAATCACGCGGCTGTGTCAGTATGACGATATTTTTTTCATAGCCTATACTCTGAAAATACTTAAGGGGTATGGAATCAGACATTCCGCCGTCTAAAAGCAAATGTCCCGCGGCATCTACAGGCTTTGATACTATCGGCATCGATGCTGAAGCCCTCAAAAGCTGCATCTCTTCGCCTTTTAAATCCTTGCACTTAAAGTAAAGCGGTTTTCCTGTATTTACATCTGTGCATACGAGATAAAAATCGGTTTCGGAATTTTCAAAGGTGTCATAATCAAAAAGATCAAGTTCATCCGGAATCTCTCTGTAGCAGAAATCGCCACCGTAAATATCTCCCGTTTTTATCAGCGAACGCATTCCGCAGAATCTCGGATCTTTGCAAAATCGTTTATTATATCTCAACGGACGGCCGTATTGTCTTGATACATAGTTGCATCCGAACGCCGCTCCTGCTGAAACTCCGATCGCTCCGTCCGTAAATATTTCGTTTATCATAAGAACATCTATTACTCCGCATGTGAAAAGCCCGCGCATAGCGCCGCCTTCCATTACAAGTCCTGTTTTAATTTTGTCTGACATATGTGCCTCCTGAATTCTAAAATTAAATAGAGTATACCCCTTTTTTTATTTCACTTCAACTTTTGTGGCTCTGTTTAAAACTTCTTTTTTATTGTCGTTGCTCTGTTTTATATGCAGAGTATTTATTATATGTATTATTCATATGCGTAATATTGCATAAAAACATTTTATATATTTTCGCTAACATTGTATAATATATATAAAATAAAGGTTCATAATAAAATTTGAGCCTACGATACATGTGATGCAGCTCATATTTGAAGGAGGGATCTGAATGAATACTGATAAACTGATTTATATCGCTCCGATCCTCGGCATTGCGGCTCTGATCTTCGCCTTTATTCTGATCATCAGGATCAGCAGACAGGATCCCGGAAATGAAAAAATGATCAAAATTTCCGGATTTATTCACAGCGGCGCCAGAGCGTTTCTTTTCGCAGAATACAAGATCCTGATAGTTTTTGTCGCCGCTCTTTTTATTCTCATCGGCGTAGGAATTGACTGGCTTACATCTCTATGCTTTGTCATAGGCGCTGTATTTTCTACCGTCGCAGGATACATAGGCATGAATGTAGCGACAAAGGCCAACGTAAGAACAGCTTCGGCGGCTGAAAAAAGCGGAATGAACAAAGCCCTTTCAATCGCTTTTTCAGGCGGCGCTGTCATGGGAATGTGCGTTGTCGGATTAGGTCTTTTCGGAGTAAGCATTATTTATATGCTGACAGACAATTACGAAATTCTTTCAGGATTCTCTCTTGGCGCTTCGTCAATTGCCCTCTTCGCCCGTGTCGGAGGCGGCATCTATACTAAAGCGGCAGATGTGGGAGCTGACCTTGTAGGTAAAGTTGAAGCCGGAATACCTGAGGATGATCCCAGAAACCCCGCCGTTATAGCTGATAACGTAGGAGACAATGTAGGCGACGTGGCAGGCATGGGCGCCGACCTTTTCGAGTCATACGTCGGCTCTATAGTTTCGGCCATCACTCTCGGCGTTGTCGCCGCCGGAGCTGCAGGAGCCATATTCCCCCTCGTCATATCGGCGGCCGGTATTTTCGCCGCTATAATCGGCACTTTCTTTGTGCGCGGCGATGAAAAATCAAATCCGCACAGAGCTCTCAAAATCGGAACTTATGTCTCGAGTATAATTGTCGTAATATGCGTATTCATATTCAGCAAAATATTCTTTGATTCTTTTAACGCGGCTTTCGCGATAATAATCGGACTTGCCGTAGGCATAATAATAGGCATCATAACTGAGATTTATACGTCCAGCGATTACCGTTTTGTCAAAAAGATCGCTAAACAGTCAGAAACGGGACCCGGCACTACGATCATATCAGGCCTTGCCATAGGAATGCAGTCATGCGTCGCTCCTATTTTGCTTATCGCGGCCGGAATCATCGGGTCATATCTTTTCTCCGGTCTTTACGGCATAGCTCTTGCCGCCGTAGGAATGCTTTCAACTACGGC
>CASEDW010000181.1 GCA_949286775.1 uncultured Eubacteriales bacterium
GGTACTGTTAGAAGGAAAAACAGGATTTCAGTCTCAGAACAAGAAGTTAAAATTAAAGCAAAATGCATATGTCAATATGCAGATTACGTTATCGGTTTGATTGCAGAGTTCGATTCCCCTATCGACTGTTTTTTTATGCGATTTTTTAAAAGCCCTATGGAGCTTGGATTTTGTGAAGAATCCTTGTTCTGTAGGGCTTTTTTGGTGAGTTTATTCCAACACCGGCATAAGATGGATCCATGTTGCCATTCTGAGCGCGGCGGACAGGTTTTGCTGATATCGTGACGCGAGATATGAAAAATTGGGTTTGTCGGGCATATCGTGAAGCATTATTTCGTTCGGGTCGAACATTTCACGAGTATCAAGCTTTTCGGAAACCTCGTCGAGCCATTTTAATATCCATTTGCGCTCTTCTTTGCTGAATTTGGCAGTGTGGAGTATGACTGTCATCTGTTCGGCTTCAGCCATCAGACGCCACAGGCATAGCAGGAAATTTTTGAGATCCTCAGAATATTCACCGCCGCTTTCTTTGCGGAGATCGTCGCATAAAATATGAAAGTTTACCAGTGCATTGTGAAGAACAGTAAGGCTCACTCTACTTTTTACACTCTGCCTGAGTATATCAAGATAAAATTTCTGCATACGATACAATTCATGAATATAGAACTCGTTTCGTTTTTGTCTCGTAGACGGGAATATAAAACGGTTTACAACGTATACAAGCCCAGCGGCAAGACCGAGATATAAAAGACGGTATCCTACGGCGGCGCTTCCTCCAAGGGAGATGGAAGCCATGGCAACGCCACAGCTCGTCGCGAATATCGGCTGAACCCATTTGCCGGGAGTAGCCATATACATGCATGTGATCATTACACTGAAATAAAGATAAATATACCATTCGCCGGGAGCTATCATATAAAACAGATACGTTACCACGCAGCCTACGACGCTTCCGATCAGACGGGACTGAACTCGCGTAACGCTTTCGTCGTACATCGGGCGGGTGATAAGAAAGGCGTTAAGAGCTATCCAATAAGCGTGCTCAGCGCCTGAAATATCCATTATTGCAAAGCATATCGTCATAACGACAGAGAGCCTCAGGGCAAAGCGGAACTGGAATTTATTCAGCTGAAGATGATTGCGGAAGTCACGGAGATATCGTCCGAGATTAAAGCGTTCTTTGTGAGAATCGCCTACGTCCATTTCGCGAAGCGCCAATATTAGAAGCCTCAGAATGTTCCTGTAGAGAGAACCGAATCTTCCGGAAAAATCTTCGCCTTTTATTAAAAGTTTGTGGGCGTCTTCTATCAATAAGTGGTTATCCGTTTGGTTAATCTCGTCCGCCGCGCGAATTAGAAAATCAGAGAGCTCTTTTCTCGGTTCTATTGTCCATTTATTTATCCTGGATTGTCTGTGATCGCTGAAAAAATACGCCGCGCGCTGGAATATCAGCGCGAAAATATAATAGATATGCTCTCCGCGTGAATATATATGCGCTACGTTATGTCCGCTGTAGGCGCGCCTGTACATCGAGTATTCGATATCCTGAACTGCGCCGGTATTAGCCTCTTTGACAATAAGCTGCGCTGCGATGGTTTTAAGTCCGTCGCGCAGAAGAGAATCGTCTATCTTTTTTGACTTGAAAAATTTTATGAGCGTGAGCACACCTGTCAGAACAGCTGTGGCGAATGCGGCAATTAAAAGCAGAAGCGGGATATCGCTGCGTCCGAAGGGGATAAGCTGTATAAAAACAAATGTAATGACGCCGGGGAAATATCCGATATTGTCAAGAGGTGAAGAACGCAGCAGCGTCCATACGAGCGGAAACAGCGCGTTTAATACAAGGCGCAGTACTATATTCAGAGACGCCAGACACGCAAAGGAACATGCTATCATCTGCGTTGCGGCGACCATGACCATTTCAAGAGCTGTCAGACGTTTTTTGAAATTAAAGTCGAATGCCGTACCGGTAACTGAAGCGACAAATCCGTATTCAGATCCGAATAAAAACCAAATCGCGTAAAAAAGCGACAAATAAAAGGCTGCTTTAGGCAGTCCTGTCTTTGCTTTTTGTTTTAAATCCGTCCATATATTCATGCCGTGTTTTAAGCTTTTCATCTGTACGGCGCCTCCGATCTGAAGCTGTCTGATTGTCAGTTCAACAAAAAAATTCTTATATAAAGATATGATATATCACTCGGAACCGCCTTGCAATACTTGTAAAAAATAAAGTAGAGTAGTGGGGCTGTCGCATAGCAAAGCCGAGCCATCTCGCTCCTGCTACGCAGGTGCTCGATGTGGGCTGGCGCCCAATAAAATACTAAAAAATAAAGTACGCTTGAAAATGAATTTTCAGCGTACTTTATTTTTACTATTTTACTCGGCTTATAGCTTAACCAAAGTATCTCTTGAGTAATCCTGCGAGAGCTTTTCCGTGACGAGCCTCATCGCGTGCCATCTCATGAACTGTGTCATGGATTGCGTCGAGGTTGTACTGTTTAGCGAGTTTAGCAAGATCTGTTTTTCCTGCTGTAGCGCCGTTCTCTGCGTCTACACGAGCCTGAAGGTTTGCTTTTGTGCTGTCTGAAACAACTTCGCCGAGGAGCTCTGCGAATTTAGAAGCATGCTCAGCTTCTTCGTAAGCTGCTTTTTCCCAGTAAAGACCGATTTCAGGATATCCTTCTCTGTGAGCTACACGAGCCATTGCAAGATACATACCAACTTCTGTGCACTCGCCGTTGAAGTTCTCACGAAGTCCCTCGATGATTTTTTCCTGAACGTCAGCAGGAACTGTGTCAGGCATAGCTTTTCCAACACCTACAACGTGCTCAGCTGCCCATGTCATTTCGCCTTCCTGTTTTGTGAATTTAGATGCGTCTGCTTTGCAGATAGGACATTTGAAATCTGCCGGAAGCTCATCGCCTTCATAAACATAACCGCAAACGCTGCATACATATTTTGCCATAATTCATTACCTCTCTTTTCTTATAAAATTTTAATTGCTTTCCTGATTGTAACAATTCTTACACAACCCATATGACATTATATCACATTTTTCTACATAGCCATCGAAATTTTTTGAAATTTCTTCTGTCAGATTTTCACAATTTATAATATGAAGATCTGACATCGCACCGCACTTTCGGCAGACAAAATGGTCATGCGATTTGATATTGTAGTCAAAGTGTGTAACGCCGTCATCTGAAACCAGCTTTTTTATCTCGTTGTTCTCTGCAAGAAGAGATAAGTTTCGATAAACTGTACCCAGACTGACATTTGGATAGATTTGTCGGAGGTCTGAGTAAACCATATCGGCTGTCGGATGATCACATCTGTTCTTCAGATTTTCGATGATGGCTTCTCGTTGTTTGCTGAATTTTCTTTTCTGCATCTGTCCTCCAATAAATAATAATAATCATTACTATTATTATAATAACAGATTATTTTGATATGTCAACACATTTTAAGGATTATTTTAAAGTTTTTTTATAAATATAAACGTGTAGTATATCCTGTATTGTGATATATTTATGTTATGATACCAGAGCCGAAAGGGCTAAATCCACATGAGCTTGCTCATAGATAGGTGAAAGACCTTGAGACTCGTCACAATATGAGCATGAAAGTGGGAAATTTATCCCACTGAAAAACACCAAAAGGAACCATTTTTATAAAAAATGAGCGGAATTTTATATCTTTGCGCGACGCCTATCGGAAATCTTGAAGATATTACGATGAGAGCGGTACGCATTTTAAAGGAAGTAGATATCATAGCTGCTGAGGATACGAGAAATTCCCAGAAGCTTTTAAATCATTACGATATACATACAAAATTGACAAGCTACCATGAGCACAA
>CASEDW010000182.1 GCA_949286775.1 uncultured Eubacteriales bacterium
ATTTGCATACGCGATTCAAAACGCATTATAAAAGGAAGCGATTAGTTTTTCTTTCTCCTTTCGCGGCATCTGTTTGATTTCGTATTCTCTTTTTTGCGCCGCGTTTCTGTCCGAAAACTCTTCAAAATAAACCAGTTCCACAGGAAGCCTCGTTTTCGTATATTTAGCTCCCTTTCCGCTGTTGTGAGTATTAATCCTCTTTTCAAGATTGACAGTCCATCCCGTGTAAAAAGTCCCGTCCGAACACCTTAAAATATATGTATAATTTGAATCTTTTGTCAATTTCAATCCTTCCTCCGTCATCTATCATTGTTCAGATGTGCTCTTGCAATAAAATTTCTTTTCGGTTATAATTTAACAGTTTAATAAAATAACTGATTTTTGCCCATACGGGTTTATAAAATAAAGGAGATACTATGGCAAAGTTTTTTAAAGTAATTATAAGCATTTTGATAGTTTTGTACATAGCTTCGTTTGCGGCATTGTTTATTCCTCCTGTTATCGGCATCCAGACTGTTGTCTCAAAGTCGGGCGTCGATTCAAACCTTCAGACAGGAACAGTCGCTTACGGAACAAAAGAATCTCTCGACACACTTTCAATCGGAGATACGATAGTTTATAACTCAGACGAAAAGACATACGTATACGAGATCGTTGATCTGTCAGACGCGGAGTCCGGTTCGATCACCGTTAAAGCTTACGAAGACGCTGAACCCGAGACGATAAACGTCCGCAGAACAGCCACGAAACTTCTCTTCTACGTTCCTTTCATCGGCTATATAATGATTGCAGTTGAGAGCACGCAGGGTCTGATAATCCTCGGACTTATCGCCGCAGTTCTGATTGTACTTTATATCATCACCGAAGTGCTCTGCAAAAAGGCAAGAGCTAAAAAAGGCGAACTTATGGATGAAGATGACGAATATGAAAAGGACAGAAAATACTTCCGGGATCTCGCGGCAAGCCAGAGCAAGCCAAACAGTCTCGATGTTCTCGGAACGCTTTCTATTCCGCCTGTCGCAGATCTTATGAATGAAGAACAGACTGAATCCACATCTTCAAATACAATCGCGCTCGATGAAGAATACGAAGATCCTGAGCTTATTCTTAAATCCGCTGATAACGATCTGGAAAAAACCGCTCCGGTGGTTATCGACGAAAACGCGTCCGAAAACGAAGATTCAGAATCCGATGCCAAAGCTTCAAAAAGCAGCACAGCTGATTCATCAACAGATGGCAAAACAGACAAAAGCAATAAATCTTCCGCTAAAAAACACGAAGATAAAAAAGAAAACAGCGTACCTTCCGGTTCATCTGATACCGAATCTGAAGAAATCAAAGTTTCAGATAAGAAGCAGGAAAAAGATTTCACAAACACTTCCGATATCAATGACATCGGAAACGCTCTTGAGATCGCTCTTGAAAATGAACGGATGAATCCTACTCCTCATTCAGCTCCGGCTCCTGTTGCAGCTCCTGTTTCGGAACAGACAGTACAGGCTTCCACAGAAGAAATAGAACTTGCCATTCCGGCAAGAACCCTCGACGAACTTCTTCAGGAAGCATATTCAAACGGAGAAGATCCGAAAGTGACAAAAGATCCTACAACAGGCATCACATTCGTCGACTACTCCAACTGCTTCTAAAAAGCAATAAATACCCATTATAAAGTTTTAAGGGACGTTCAGCTTACCGCGAACGTCCCTAAATTTTTCTTGCTTTTGCTATTTATTTATGATAGTATATTGAGCAGTTTGATAAACAACTTGCCGCTGTGGCGGAATTGGCAGACGCACGTGACTCAAAATCACGCGGAGCGATCCGTGCCGGTTCGAGTCCGGCCAGCGGCATAAATAAAAAAAGAAACGATTTTAAATCGTTTCTTTTTTTATTTATTTCACATGATTCAACCCTTTTGCATAAGCGATCAATAACTTCTTATCATTCTGCTGAAGACCTGAATACAGTTCCAAAACCTCTCTCTGGCTTTGTGTCAAGTGCGCTTCACTTACGCTGTCAGCAAAGAAATCTGAAAGTGTAATTCCCATTCCGTCACAGATTTTCTGTAAAGTCGGAATTGTCGGAATATTATCTCTGTGAAGCATGTTGTTAAGTGTCGAATAAGGAATCTGTGCCTGTACAGCCAGCCTGTAATAGCTCCAGCCTCTCTCTTTACAAAGATCCTTAATGTGTTCAATAACATCACAGTCCCGCATGGCTTTGCTCCTTTCAACATATTTAATTTTTCGTGCCAAAGCACGCTTCACCCCATCTCCCACGTATTATACAATCTAATTCACGGCATTGCAATATTTAATGATTGGGATTATAATATTTTTATAATTTTTACTCGAAACGGAGATTCACCTATGGGAAAAACAATACACACAGATGCCGTTGATCAATTATTCAGCGCGATTTTAAGTCTCAAAACAAAAGATGAATGCTATGCTTTTTTCGAAGACGTCTGCACCATAAACGAAATTCTTTCCCTTGCACAGCGTTTTGAAGTAGCCAAAATGCTTAAAGAAGGTTTTACATATCTCGAAATTTCCGAAAAGACGGGCGCGTCAACAGCGACCATAAGCCGCGTCAACCGTTCGCTTATATACGGAAGCGACGGCTATGACATTGTATTTGACAGAATAGATAAAAAATAACGGAGTCCTATATGTATCAGATAAATTTTAGCAAACCATTAAAAATACATTTTATAGGAATCGGCGGTATAAGCATGAGCGGTCTGGCTGAAATCCTGCTGGATCGCGGTTTTACGATTACCGGTTCCGACAGACAGAAAAGTGCTCTTACCCAACATTTGGAAAATAAAGGAGCACTGATTTTTTACGGTCAAAAAGCCGAAAATATCGCTCCTGACTGTGATCTCGTCGTATATACGGCAGCTATTCATCCGGATAATCCCGAATATATCCAGGCGAAATCTCTCCAAATTCCTATGATGTCGAGAGCCGAACTTTTAGGTCAGATGATGCTCAATTACGTTTCATCAATCGCCGTCGCTGGCACTCACGGCAAAACGACGACAACTTCTATGCTCGCTCATATCCTTTTAGCAGCCGATGTCGATCCTACAATAAGCGTCGGCGGTATACTTCCAGCCATAAACGGCAACATAAAAATCGGGTCTTCAGACTATTTTCTCACTGAAGCCTGCGAGTATACAAACAGCTTTTTAAGCTTCAATCCGACTTTGGACATTATATTAAATGTTGAAGAAGATCACATGGACTTCTTCAAAGATATAGATGATATCAGAAACTCATTCAGAAAATTTACCCGGCTTCTGCCTTCTGAAGGCGCGCTTGTGATTAATGCCGATATTGATGACATATCATTTTTCACAGACGGCCTCAAATGCAAATGCGTAACATATTCGGTGACAAAAGAGGCGGATTATACCGCTTCAGATATAAGCTACAATCATTTTGCAATTCCTACGTTTACGGCCATGGAAAACGGCTCCTCCTTAGGCGAGTTTACTTTAGGCGTACCCGGAAAACACAATGTTTCAAACGCTCTTGCCGCTATAGCAGCTGCCAGAATCCTGAAGATTCCTGTGGAGGCCATTAAAAAGGGACTTTCATCATTTAACGGAACAGACAGACGTTTCCAGTACAAAGGAGAATACAAAAACGCCGTTATCATCGATGATTACGCTCACCATCCTACAGAGATAAGAGCTACCCTGACAACGGCCGAAACGTTTCCTCATAAGAAAATATGGTGCATATTCCAGCCCCATACATATTCGAGAACATATGCTTTTTTAGACGACTTCGCGAAATCTCTTTCACTTGCCGACGAAGTTGTTCTCGCTCCTATTTTCGCGGCACGGGAGACAGACACTCTCGGTATTTCCTCTAAAGATATTTCAGACAGGATCAACGCCTTAGGCACAAAAAGCTCATGCTTCTCAAATTTTGATGAAATCAAAGATTACATCTCTTCAAATGTTAAAGAGGGCGATCTTGTGATAACTATGGGAGCCGGAAATGTATACGAAATAGGCGACCGGCTTCTCGCGGAGGAAAAATAATGTTCTCATTAACCTGGAACGAAATGCCCCTAACTACGGCTGTTCCTGACGCTTTTATATCAGGTTCTATGAAAGACGCTCCCGGAGAATATGTAAAAGTTTTAATTTTTCTGATGATGCTTTCCCATAAAAAAGATGTGGAGGCTTCTGTTGAAAATCTCAGCCGGATATTTTCATGCTCTGAAAAGGACATCATCGACGCGCTGCTTTACTGGGAAAAACAGCAGCTTTTAGAACTGTTCAGACGAAACGGAAAGATCACCGGCATACAGATACATATGAGCGTTTCAGAAAAGCCAAACGAATCGCACCGGCTCGGAACCGCGAGGATCAATTCTCTTGTCAAAGAAGACGAAGACGCCCGTCAGCTTCTTTTTATTGCCGAGCAGTATTTTTCACGTCCGCTTTCCGCAATCGAATCAAGCACTTTGCTGTATTTTATGGATGAGCTTCACTTTTCCCTTGATCTTTGCGACTATCTGATTCAATACTGCATCGAAAAAGGTCATACAAGTATACGGTATATGGAAAGCGTCGCTCTTTCATGGCACAAAAAAGGATATACGACTGTTAAAGAGGCTTCAGAAAACTCTTCAAACTGGTCAAAGATTCACTTCGAGGTTTTAAAGGCTTTTGGAATACGCAACCGCAATCCTATTCCAAAGGAAGTCGAATATATCGACCGCTGGTATAAAGAATACTGTTTTTCTCCGGACATCATAGCCGAAGCATGTTCAATAACTCTTAACTCAACAGGTAAACAGAGCTTTCAATATGCCGACAAAATTCTTTCTACCTGGCACGAAAACGGCGTAAAAACAAAAAAAGACATTGAACGTCTTAACGAAGAGCACAAGCAGTCCAGCCAGAATACCGCTAAGACTTCCGGGATGTCTTCTAATAATAAAAATCAATTTCACAATTTCGAGCAGCGTACCGACGATCTTGACGAACTTGAACGCAAACTTGACCGCCAGTTCGCTGAAGCACAGCTTAAGGAGATATAATGGCGCTGACAAATTCACAATTTGATGATATCATGCGAAATTACTCAGCTAAACGTCTTCGAAACGAAAAGGAATTTCGTAAAAAAACCGACGCCGCATATAAAAAATTTCCGCGTCTTTCTGAAATCGACGCTGAGTTTGCGGCATTAAGCGTAAAAAAAACAAAGATAAATCTTGGCGTAAGCAATGAAGATGATTTTGACTTGAAAAAAGCCTTTGAATCTCTTTCAGAAGAGCGCAGGGCGCTCTTGCAGATGGCTGGATTTCCCGGCGGAAAAGCCGAGATCCACTATGACTGTCCTATCTGTAAAGATACGGGTTTTGTTGCAAACGAAAAATGTTCATGCTTTAAACAGGCCGAAACCCGGCTTTTATATTCGCAGTCAAGATTATCCGATATATTAAATAAAGAAAACTTTGACACATTTTCTCTGGATTGGTATTCTGATAGCGATATCAATCCTTCTACCGGACTTTCGGCAAAAGAAACAGCTCTGATCGCCTACAATTTCGCGAAAAATTTTGTAGACAATTTTTCAAAAGGCAGTTCAAATATCTGTTTCTATGGAAAAACAGGCGTCGGAAAGACCTTCCTTTCCCACTGCATTGCCAAAGCCCTGATGGACAAAGGCGTAAGCGTTTTATATTTCACCGCTTTTGATTTCTTCAATACCCTTGAAGAAAACGCTTTTCACCAGAGCGCCGAAACAAAGGAAAACACGCGTCTGATATACGAATGCGATCTTTTGATCATCGACGATCTCGGCGCGAATATGAATAACAGTTTTATTTCATCACAGCTTTTCCAGTGTATAAATGAACGTCTTATAACCGGCAAAAGCACTATTATTTCGACTAATCTGTCCGTCTCCGAGCTTCGCGACGCTTATTCGGACAGAATTGTATCGAGAATAACGAGCAGTTATCAGCGTCTCTTCCTTTTTGGAGACGATATCAGAATAAAGAAAAAATTATCCGGAGGCTCTAAAAATGTCTGATTCAAACAAAAATTACTTCGATTCTCTTCCTTTCGCCAGACTGGGAATAGTCCCGCTGAAAAGCTATATCAACCGCGCGAAGGAAATTGACAACTATCTCATAGAATGGCGTTCAAAAAGAGATCACGAACTCAGACACAGCAACGCCTATTCAGGATACGACAGAGACTCTTATATCATCGACGCCCAGACGCCGCGCTTCGGCTCTGGAGAAGCAAAGGGCACTATAAGCGAATCTGTACGTGGTGACGATATCTATATCCTTGTCGATGTATGCAACTACAGTCTCACATACAAGATGTTCGGCGAGTACAATCATATGTCGCCTGACGACCACTATCAGGATCTCAAGCGCATTATCGCGGCCATAGGCGGAAAGGCCCGCAGGATAAATGTGATCATTCCTTTTCTCTACGAAAGCCGTCAGCACAAACGTACAACGAGAGAATCTCTAGACTGCGCCATCGCTCTCAAAGAACTTGTAAATATGGGCGTCAGCAACATCATAACATTTGACGCTCACGATGAACGTGTTCAGAGTTCAATTCCTCTTACAGGACTTGACTCGATACG
>CASEDW010000183.1 GCA_949286775.1 uncultured Eubacteriales bacterium
CTCGGCGGAAATATCCGTGTAGGTCTTGAGGACAACGTATACATGTCAAGAGGAGTTCTTGCTTCTAACGTTAAACTTGTAGAAAGAGCTGTTAAAGCAGTTGAATTATTCGGAAAGAAACCAGCTACTCCGGCAGAAGCACGTGAGATTCTTGGAATCAAACCACTTGTTAACCCTTACATCTAAATATCTAAAATTTTTTTCAGAAAAGAGGTAGATATCAAATGAAAACATTAAATTTATTTGACCTTACAGGAAAAAAAGCTCTTGTTGTCGGCGGACACGGCGGAATCGGACGTGGAATCGCTGAAGCGTTTGCTGCATACGGCGCTGACGTTTCTATCGCTTCACGTAACATGGACAAACTTCTTGAAGCTAAAGAGTACATCAAAGAGAACTACGGTAAAGACATCACAGTTTACACTGTAGACGCTTCTAAAGAAGAGAGCATCAAAGCTCTTTACGATCAGATCATTGCTGACAAAGGCAGAATTGATATCCTCTGCAACTCACAGGGACTTAACCTTAAGAACCACATCTGTGATACAAAATACGAAGATATGGAGCATATGTATGAAGTAAACGTTATCGGTATCGCAATGCTCATGAAATACTTCGGAAAACAGATGAAAGAGAACGGATACGGAAAGATCATCAACGTATCTTCAACACGTGGCGCTCGTGCATGCCTCGGCGGAAACGCTTCATACTGCGCTACAAAAGGCGCTCTTGACATGCTTACAAGAACAGCTGCATGTGACCTTGGACCGGAAGTAAGAGTTAACTGTATAGGACCTACAAACACAGTTACACCTATGATGGAAGGACTTATCAAAGAGCATCCGGAAATTCTTCACCTTGGCGATGACAAACCGCTTCAGAGAATCGGTACTCCGGAAGACTGTATGGGACCTGCTGTATTCCTTGCATCAGCAGCATCTGACTTCGTAACAGGACAGATCGTATACGCTGACGGCGGTATGACAGCTATCGGATAATTAATTCTAAAAGAACATTGTTTACAAATACAGATGGACCGGAATCCGGTTCATCTGTATGTTGTATAATAAAGAAAATAAAGAATAAAGTTTTAAGGAAAAGGGAAAAGAGATGTTTAAAAGCCTTAGTGATTTTCTTCCATTTTGTAAAGAAAATGTCCCTCAGAAAACCCTTGGCGTAATCAAGGGAGAGGACGCTCATACGCTTGAAGCCGTAGTTAAAGCTCAGTCGGAGGGCGTTATCAAAGCAATTATCTCAGGAAATGAAGAGAAGATCGTTGAAACACTTAAATCTCTCGGCGCTGATCCTGCCGATTATGAGATCATCAATACAAATTCAGATGAAGAAGCTATCCAGAAAATGATCGATCTTGTTCATGAGGGTAAAGTTGATTTCCTCATGAAGGGTCTTATCGAGACAAAAGATCTTATGAAGAAAATGGTAGCTAAAGAATCAGGCATGCGCGTTCCGGGAAAGATCATGTCAAAAGTAGATTTCAATGAGCTTAAGGGATATCACAAACTCTATCTTCTTACAGACTCAGCGTTAAATACAAAACCTGATCTCGCCGGAAAGAAGAAAATTATCGACAACGCGCTTGATGTTCTTCACGCTGTAGGCATCGAAGAGCCGAAAGTAGCTATTCTCGCTGCGTCAGAGACATTGAATCCAAAGCTTCAGGAAAGCGTGGACGCGGCTGAACTCAAGAAAATGTGGGAAAACGGAGAGTTCTCAAAATGTATCATCGAAGGACCTATCTCCATTGACCTCGCTATCGATCCTGAGTCAGTTAAGATCAAAAATTATCAGAGCCCTGTAGGAGGCGACGCTGATATGCTCGTATGCCCTGATCTCGTATCCGGAAACCTCATGGGTAAAGGAATGCTTCTTGCGGGAACAAAAGCAGCAGGAATCATCGTAGGAGCGAAAGTTCCAATCGTTCTTATGTCAAGATCGGCAGCCGTTATCGAAAAATTCAATTCAATTTTATTTGGCGCAATGACAGCTAAGAAGGGAGAATAACAGTGGCAGATATTAATCTTCTTGTAATTAACCCGGGTTCAACATCCACAAAGATTTCCATATTCGAAAACGGAAAGGAAATCGAGAGAAAAAATCTTACGCATTCAGCTGAAGAAGTAGGAAAATATCCTATAGCTACAGATCAGTCGGCATTCAGACAGGCTGAAGTAGAAAAATTCCTTGCTGAAACAGGTTATGACACATCAAAATTAACAGCCATCGCATGCAGAGGCGGTTCGCTTCCTCCATGTCATATGGGCGCTTACGTGGTAAACGATGAGATGATCGACGTTCTCTGCCACAGACCTTCAGGACAGCATGCTTCAAGCTGTGCCGCTGTTATCGGATATAACATGGCTAAAAAGCTTGGCATTAAAGCTTATATCTACGACGGAAACTGCGCTGACGAGATGGATCCTAAAGCAAGAATTTCAGGACATCCCCTCGTTGAAAAATGGAGCATGGGACATTTCCTCAATACAAAAGCGGTAGGACGTAAATATGCTGAAAAGATCGGCAAAAAATACGAGGATCTCAATCTTATCATCGTTCATACAGGCGGCGGAATCTCCATCGGACTTCATAAAAAAGGCGTTATCGTAGACGTTGCTTCTGATGAAGACGGAGCGATGTCACCTGAGCGTTCGGGCGGACTTCCTTCAGTAGGCTGGGCGAGAGTATGCGCTTCAGGAAAATATACTGAAGAAGAGCTCTGCGCTATGGTACGCGGCAAAGGCGGCCTTACAGCATATCTTGGAACAAATGACGTTCGTGAAGTTGAGAAACGCATAAACGACGGCGACGAATACGCTAAACTTATCTATGACGCTATGGTTTACAAAGTAGCTAAATGGGTAGGAGCTATGGCGGCTGCGGCAGCTGAAAAAATCGACGCTATCATTATTACAGGCGGTATCGCTCATTCACAGATGTTTACATCAAACGTTATCAAACATGTAGAATTTATCGCTCCGGTAGATATTATTCCGGGCGAATTTGAGATGGAAGCTCTTGCAGCTGGTATTACAAGAGTACTTAAAGGCGAGGAAATCGCAAGAGAATACAGAGAGGACGAAAAAATCAGATGAAAGAAGCAGTAATTATTTCAGCAGTTAGAACTCCTGTCGGCAGATGCCGCGGCGTGCTTGCAAGCGTAAGCGCGGGCGACCTCGGAGCCATTGCTATCAAAGAAGCTGTTAAAAGAGCGGACGTTAAACCGGAAGATATCGAAGATGTAATCTTCGGTAACCTTGCGAACGCGGCATTTACAAATATCGCGAGATACTGCTCTATCAAAGCGGGACTTGGAATCGAAGTTCCGGCATTCACAATCGACAGACAGTGTTCATCAGGACTTAACGCTATAGCTCTTGCAGCTATGATGATCGAATCAGGCCATGGCGAGTGTTTCGTCGCAGGCGGCGTTGAGACAGACTCTACAAGACCTTATTTCCTGGAGAAACCTACGCAGGCTTATCAGGTTGCGGCTCCAAAATTCCTCGCTCCTGCCACAGGACCTGAAGGATATAACTTCCCGATGGGTATCACAGCGGAAAATATCTGCGACAGATGGGGATTTACAAGAGAGCAGTGCGACGCATTTGCTGTAGAAAGCCACAGAAAAGCAGCTAAAGCATGGGCTGAAGGAAAGTTTGATTCACAGATCGTTCCTGTAGAAGTTGTTGACAGAAAAGGAAACGTTACTGTAGTTAATAAAGATGAGTGCTTCAGACCTGAGTGCTCAATGGAAACTCTTGCAAAGCTTAAACCGGCGTTCATCAAAGACGGACGTATTACAGCCGGAACAAGCTCACCTATGAGCGACGGAAGCGGCGCCGTAGTAGTTATGGAAAAAGAAAGAGCCCTCAGAGAAGGCAAAAAGATCTGGGCTTATGTAAGAGATTTTGCCGTTACAGGTGTAGATCCTTCGATCATGGGTATCGGACCTGTAAGCGCTATCAGAAAACTTCTTAAGAAGACAAACCTTACATTAGACGATATCGATCTTATCGAGCTTAACGAGGCTTTTGCTTCACAGTCTCTTGCATGTGTTCAGGAACTTGGACTTGATATGAACAAGGTTAACGTAAACGGTGGAGCTCTCGCCCTCGGACATCCGCTCGCGGGAACAGGAGCGATCCTTACTACAAAACTTGTTTACGAGATGGAAGCAAGAAAATCAAGATACGGAATCGTAGCATTCTGTATGGCAGGCGGACAGGGCGCTGCAGCTCTTTTTGAAAGACCGCAGGACTAATCCGCAGTATCATGAGGTCAAAAGACATTTTGACCTCAACTGAATTAAGAAATAAAAAAGGAGATATACAGTTATGAGAATCAATCCACTTGAGAATGTAACAGAGTATAAACCGGCAGGTCACTATGACATGAGATGCTACAGACTTCAGGGCAAAGGAGACGAAGGCGAGTGCGTAGACTTCACACTCGGACTTTCATACTTCCTTCCGGGAGCATATACAGATTACAATGCAGCAGGAGTTGAACTTACATACTGTGTAACAGAAGGCGAGCTTACACTCAGAACAGAGGAAGGCGTTCGCAAGATGCACAAATATGACACAGTTCACTTCAACATCGGAGATCTCCGCTCAATGACAAACGAGTCAAAAGAGCCGGCTGCTATGCTTGTTATTGCAGGAAATCCAAAAGGCTGATATAATAAAAAGGATTATTCGTTTCATACTTAAGAACACCCGAAGGGCTGATGATTTTACAGTCCTTCGGGTGTTTTTTAAACAAAAATGTTTTATTTATTGTGATATATTTCAGATTCCGGTGAAACTGTGTTCAGATGTTATAACGCACATCCATTTTCTGTTGTGCTCTGAGGCGATCTCTGAAAGGTATGATTTTATCTCTTTTGTCTTTGAGTCAAGCTCGCGGGGAACAGTGAGATCAAATACGATGTTCGTATGCGTTGTCCCTGGTACTATACGAAGATCGTGTATACTAAGTCTTTCGTCATATGCTTTTGCCGCGTCAGACAGGATTTTTTTCGCTTTTTCTGTTTCGGCGTCGCCGACTACAACAGGGTCGTAATGTATTACTACATGCAGACCGTCCTCTTTTAGAAAACGTCTTTCTATCCTGTCGATTATATCATGGCTTTCAAGGACGTCAGCATCGGCGGATATTTCCACATGGAGACTTGCGAACTGACGGCCCGGACCGTAGTCGTGAACTATCAGATCGTGTATGCCGAGTATCTGGGGATAGCTCTTTATCACAGAGCTGATATGTTTTACGAGTTCGGGATCAGGCATCTGTCCGAGTATCGGAGCGATAGAATCCTGTATAAGTCCCCAGCCGTTCCAGAGAATGAATACCGCAACGAAAAGTCCCATCCAGCCGTCGAGATGCCATCCGAACTTCATCTGAAGAAGGGTGGATACAAATACTGCCGCAGTGCTGATAACGTCGTTTCGGCTGTCGGAAGCGGTTGCTTCAAGAGTTTTTGAAGAAATCGCCTTTCCGAGCCGGTGATTGAAAGATGCCATCCACAGTTTGACGACTATGGAAACTGCCAGGATTATAAGAGGAAGAAAATCTTCGCTTATATCTGACGGATTTATAATTTTTTCAATACTCGAGCGTACCATGCCGGCGCCTATGATAAGGATGATGACGCTTACGGCAAGACTGGAAAGATACTCTGATCTTCCGTGGCCGTAAGGGTGCTCGTCGTCAGCAGGTTTTGACGCGATTCGAAAGCCTAAAAGCGTTATGATGCTGGAGGAAGCGTCCGACAGGTTGTTTATAGCATCTGCTGATATAGCTACGCTGCCTGAGATGATTCCCGAGAAAAATTTAAAAGCGCACAAAAGTACGTTGCAGAGTATTCCGACTATGCCGGCGAAGACTCCGCATTTAGTACGGATAGCCGGGGTGTCGGCCTTTTCGGGATACCCTTTAATAAAATGCCTGAGTAGAAAATCTGTCATAATAATCTCCTTTGCGGGCGTCGTATATGTGATGTTGCCGGTTGTATAAAAAGCGTTACGGCGCTCCGCTTTCGCGAAAATATTTTATCACCGGCATAAATCAAATGCAACGGATTGAAATATTTATTTGTATTTTCGTATCAGTTATTTATAATGATACCAGGGTCAAAAGGTCGAAGCCCGCATGAGAAAAAAATGCCGCGTAAAGCAGCGTCAGGGGGATACAGATGAATATTATAAATGAAATGCTGAAAAGCGCATCAGCTAATCTAAAGCACAGGGTGCGCCATATGATAAAAAAAATAGTTGCCTGTCTGAAATGGATAGGACTCGCTGTTTTGACGGGAGTAGCCGTGGGAGCGTTCAGCACGGCGTTCGCATGGTGTCTGCTAAACGTAACGGCGCTTAGAGGCTTTTTTCCATGGCTGCTGTTTCTGCTTCCGGCAGGAGGACTTGTAATCGTGCTTTTGTACCGCGCGTCAGGTCTCAAGAAAGATCCGGGTACAAATCTTGTACTTAGCTCCATAAGCGATAAGGACAGGCTTCCGGGGCGCATGTCTGTTCTGATTTTTATTTCAACAGTGATAACGCATTTGTTCGGCGGATCCGCCGGACGAGAAGGCGCGGCTCTTCAGATGGGAGGAAGTCTCGGTCACATGATGGGGAAGCTTTTCAGAATGGATGAGCGCCACAAAAAGGTAATGATCATGTGCGGAATGAGCGCCGCCTTTTCTGCCGTCTTTGGAACTCCGATGGCTGCGGCAGTATTTTCGATGGAGGTAATAAGCGTAGGAATAATGCACTATTCGGCTCTTGTGCCGTGCATGTTTTCAGCGCTTGTAGCTTCAAGATTTGCCGCGCAGATGGGAATAGCTCCGGCATCGTTTACGATAATCGATATTCCTGACCTTTCAATTGAAAGCTC
>CASEDW010000184.1 GCA_949286775.1 uncultured Eubacteriales bacterium
ATCTCCCTTCTTGTCGGAGGCATCGGCGTTATGAATATAATGCTCGTGTCAGTCACAGAACGCACAAGCGAAATCGGACTTAAGAAAGCTCTCGGAGCTCGTAAACGCAGGATACTTACTCAGTTTCTGACTGAATCGGCAGTTCTCACCAGCTGCGGAGGAGTGATAGGCATAATCTTCGGAATAATACTGGCGCAGGTAATATCTAAAATGTCGGATATCCCGGTAGCCATAAATATTCCGGCGATAATTATAAGCTTTGGTTTTTCAATGCTCATAGGAATAGTATTCGGCCTTTTACCGTCAGTAAAAGCCGCGAACTTAAATCCTATCGAAGCTCTGCGCAGAGAATAAAAGTTAAAAAAGCAGCCGCAATGCCAAACGTGTCAAACGTCACGGCATCCGGCTGCTCTTTTAATATATTGCTTGTTTGGATTTAGCTTATTTTTTCGAGGAATTTCATATCGCTTCCGCCTGTAAGCATCTGATGAACATCTATTATAAAGTCAGCGAGGCTGTCTGTTGCCTGGTACAGCAGTTTGTTCGTTATGTATACATTGCCGTCCTTTACAGCCTTGAACTCTGAAAACAGCTCGTTTAAAGCAAGGAAATCGTCCATGCTCTCCACTTCTCCTCCAAGAGAAGTATTATATATGAGATAATCCGCTTCAGAAGCTACCGCGTAAAACTCTTCAAGAGTTATCGTAATATTGCTGCCGCTGGCGTCTGCAGGCGGTTCATCGTATATGTATTTTCCTCCCGCCATATCTATCATCTTTACCATATAGTCCGTGGTATTTCTGACTACAGCGCTTCCGTCAGACTTGATATAAAAGAAAGCGACAGTCTTGTCAGTCTTTTCATAATTTTCCGCTTCTTTTACTTTTTCGATCTGTTCAGCGAAAAAGCTTTCTGCCTCATCCTCTTTATCAAAGAGAACCGCATAGGCCTTGATCCACTCTGTTCTTCCAAGAGGATGTTCCTCGCTGCTTGACATATCTATAAATACAGGAATTCCAAGCTGCTCAATCATCTCCTTAACTTCAGGCGTATACGTTATCATGAGATCTTCTACCGCTAAAGAACATCCGCCGTCAGTGAGCATCTCATAATCAGGCTCATTGAATGCTCCTGCATAAACGATATCGCCGTCTTTCATCGCCTGAGCCGCGCTGTCAATATACCAGTAATCTTCTTCGTTGGCAGCAAATCCGATCGTATCCATAGTGCCAAGGGCGTCGAAAAGCGCCATCGGCGATGAAGTGGACATGAATATATTGTCAAAAGGTTTCTGTAAAATAACTGTATCTTCGCCAAGTCCTTCCGGCGCTTCGGCATCCTCCGGAACCACAAGATATTTGGCGCTGTCCACAACGTCGATCAGCGCGTATCCGCCGCTGTAATAATGCACCGCAAACTGCGTAGCATATTCAAGGCTCATCGATCCTTCGTAAGTCAGAGAGTCAATTTCAGGCGCGTTTTCATCCATTACCAGATTTTCGGCTACGGTTTCGCCCGCTGCGCTGCTTTCGTTTGTTGTTTCAGCGCTGCTTTCGTCTGTTGTTTCAGTGCTGCTTTCGCTTTTAGTTACCGAGCTGCTGCTTTTTGATGCGGAGTCATCTTCGCTCTGATTTTGTCCGCATGCCGAAAGCATTCCGCATAAAAGCGACGCTGTTAATAGTACTGCAAGTTTTTTCTTCATTTTCTGTCTCCTTTTTTCTTGATTAAGGGGAACTAAAAAACACCTCTTAAATATTAAGAGGCGTCGCAAACAACCACGGTATGATTTTACCGCAGTTATTGATACGCCTGAGCCGCCCCTGAGGAACAAGCGCACTATGAGCGATATTTAAAAAGACCCGACTTTACGGTGGCAAGGACGCCGCTGCGGAGACTAACCGCATTCCATTTAAATATGCTATTTATGAGAAATAAGCTATCACACCTAAAAGCATCATGCAAGTCAAATTTTTATATTATTTTAAAAAAATTTACTTTTCAAAGACGCATTTTATGCTGTCATAATGCATGAATTTTCCCTCTTCGGCGATTTTCTTAATTTCCTTAAGCGTGGCAAGTTTATAATCCATCACTTCTTCTTCCTGTATCTTAACGTCGTTAAGTTCAAAATCGACAGTAAACAGATACGCGTCAACAAAATAGTTATCGCCTTCCTTCGGATTTTCCCTGCTGTAGGTATACAGAAAATCCTCTTTTATACCTGAAACATCTATGCCTGTTTCTTCAAGAACTTCCCTGTTTACCGCTTCTCTTGAAGTCTCGCCCGCCTTGACGCCGCCTCCCGACACTTCCCAGTGTCCCGGAGCCCATGACTTTGTCATAACGCGCTGCGTGATCAAAAATTTTTTGTCAGGTCTTTTGAGCACTCCAAGAACAGTCAGATGGAACTCTCCGTCCTTCATATTCCAGTCGTTTTTTTTCATAGTCCGACCGGTCGGTTTTTTATCTCTGTCATAAATATCCCAGTATTCCATAATCGCTCCAATTTTATTTATTTTTATAATCAGAAGCCAGCTGCTTCATCTCCACCGCGTTGCTGTATACGGCGTCCGTGATCTTTGAGCCTCCCAGTATCCTTGCGAGTTCCTCGATTTCCTCATTCTTATCAAGAGGACGCACAACAGTCTGCGTTTTATTGTCGCTGACGCTTTTTTCAATGAGAAAATGTTTGTCCGCCATGGCCGCGATCTGGGCTAAATGGCTGACGCACAATATCTGATGACCTGACGCGATCGACGCCATTTTTTCAGAAACTTTTTGGGCAGTCCTTCCGCTGATACCCGAGTCGATCTCATCGAATATAAGCGTACCTGTATTTTCCTCATCCGCGAGTATATTTCTGATCGCGAGCATAATTCTCGAAAGTTCTCCGCCGGAAGCGACTTTAGCCAGAGGCCGCACCGGCTCTCCCGGATTTGTGGATATCATTATTTCAATATCGTCGAATCCGTTTTTTCTGTATGAAGAGGCTCTCGTAAATTCAATATCTATTACAGCCTGGGCGAAATTGAGTTCTTCCATCTGTTTTTTTACAGCTTCAGAAAAATTCTTCGCCTCTTTTTTTCTTGCTTTTGAAAGTTCTTCGCATTTTTCTTCAAGCATATTTGTACTGTCTTCCAGCTCTTTTTCGGCCTTCACACGTTCTTCTTCGTAATTTGTAAGAAATTCAATCCTGCTTAAAGCCTGTTCGCGGTATGACTCTATCTTTGATACGGTGCTGCCGTACTTCGACTGAAGAGAGCGTATTTTATCGAGACGCTCTTCCATATCGATAAATTCCTGTTCAGAAAACGTATAGTCGCCAAGATAGGAAGCGGCGGCTCTGTTTATATCGCCTAAAATGGCGTCCACATCAGCAAGGGAATCGGCGATCTCCTTTAAAGTCGTATCATATTCAGAAACAGTCCCTATTTCCTGAATCGCTCTTCCCACCATATCGCCCGCGCCTAAGTCATAACCTGTAAACTCATGCACCTTTGTCAGCGCCTCGACGATATTGCGTGAATTTTTCATGATACGGTATCTCTTTTCGAGTTCTTCCTCTTCGCCCTCTTTAAGATGAGCCTCTTCTATTTCATTTACTTCATATTCCAGCATAGACAGTTCGCGAAGCCGCTTTTCTTCGTCCATCGAATATTCAGCAAATCTCTTTTTCGCCTTTATATAGTTATTGTAGGCGTTTTCAGTTTCTTTTAGTTTTGTTTCAAGTCCGTTTTTTCCATAGAGATCAAGGACTTCAAGCTGTTTTTCTTTTTTAAGCAGCGTCTGATTTTCTCTCTGTCCGTGTATATTAATCAGCTGCTCAGAGATTTCTTTGAGCTGAGAAGCCGTACAGGTTTCTCCGTTGACCCTTGAAATTGTCCTTCCTCCCGACAGCTTTCGCGATATTATCATACAGCCATCTTCAGGCGGATATCCCATTTGGGTCAGCTTTTTAGCGGTTCTTTCATCGTCAACAGTAAATACCAGTTCTACAAGGGCGTTGTCAGCTCCTTCACGAAGCATTTCCTGCGAAAATTTGCCGCCGAGAGCAAGATTTACCGACCCGAGCAAAAGAGACTTTCCCGCGCCTGTTTCACCGGTGATGACATTTAATCCTTTTTCAAAAGAAATGTCGATCTCATGAATAAGCGCTATATTTTTCACATGCAGATTTGATAACATTCATACCTCCTCAGAATGTTCCCGCGATATCTTTCAATTTATCGAGTATCTTCTCAGCGATATCGGCTGATTTTGTCGCGAGAAAAATCGTATTGTCTCCCGCCACGCATCCGATTATTTCCGGCCAACCGAGTTCATCCAGCGCCGCAGCCGACGCCATAGCCATGCCCGCTTCCGTTTTTATCACGAGAAGATTTCCGGCCGTTTCCATGGAAATAACGGCGTCTTTAAATGCCCTGATATATTTTCCTTCTGTTTCCCTGTCCTGCTTCGATGCTGTCGTATATCTGACTTTTCCTTTTTCTGAAGCTACTTTTGTAAGCTTTAATTCTCTGATATCTCTTGATATCGTAGCCTGCGTCGCGGAAAAACCGCTTTCATTTAATCTTGCCGCCAGCTCTTCCTGGGTTTCAATATCATACTGGCTTATTAATTTAAGTATTTCGGCATGTCTGGCTATCTTCATTAGATCATTCCTCTGCGCTAATTCATTTTTTTACTCAATACGTCCATAAAGCTGCTTTCGTATATTTTTATCATTTTTACGTCTATCTTTGAACGGGTGATCTCTATTCTGTCGCCGCTTCTGATAACAGTTGTGCTGTTTCCGTCAAAAAACACCTCCGCTTCACAGTCAAAACCGTATTTGTTTTTGCCCAGTTCAACCCAGATAGTTTCATCAGAAGGCACGATAACGCTTCTGTTTATCAGCGTATGGGGCGCTATCGGAGTTATAACAAATAAAGAAGCGTTAGGCGAAACAATAGGCCCGCCCGCCGACAGTGAATAACCTGTTGAACCGGTCGGCGAAGATACTATGATTCCGTCGGCAAAATACGAATTCAGATGTGCTCCGTCAATATAGTTATTGACCTGAATCATCTTCTTGTTGACAGCCTTATTCATAAAGATATCATTTAACGCCAGATCGCTTAAAAGCTCTTTTCCGTCGCGGTAAATAGTACCCTGAAGCATCATTCTGGATTCTATTTTGTAATTGTCGTTTATCATCGCGTCAAGGGCGTCAAAAACCGCTTCTCTTGATATCTCCGCAAGATATCCAAGGTTTCCCATATTCATACCCACAAGAGGTATCTGTCTTGGAAGAGTGTCTCTGGATACCTGAAGCAGCGTCCCGTCGCCGCCAAGAACGATAAGTCCTTCCACGTCTTTAGGTATCTCCCTTGGATTTATATACTTGTATTCAAGACTGTCGCTGTCAAACATACATGACGTATATCCACATTTTTTTCCCTTTGTTTTAAGATAATCAGCTATCTGATATGTCATCTTAAAATCAGGATCTTTTGAAATATTTGTTATTATAAAAAAATTATTCATTGCTACTTATCCAAAACGCTGTGGGACGCGCTTACTGTCTCGTCAATCTTTTTTTCCCATTTTTTACGCGTCTCTTCGTCTGTTCCTGAAAACTTTTCTTTTCTTTTTATCAAATGTATGAGGTATTCGATATTTCCCTCCGGCCCTTTTACCGGCGAAAAATCGAGATCATCAGCTTCAAAACCTGTTTCCTCGGCGAATTCAAATACCTTTTTTATCACATCTTTGTGAACTGACGGATCTCTTACGACTCCTTTTTTGCCGACTTTTTCACGTCCGGCTTCAAACTGCGGCTTGATAAGCGCCACAGCTTCTCCCGTATCTTTTAAAAGCTCGTAAACCTTTGGCAATACCAGGGTAAGGGAGATAAAAGAAACGTCTACAGATACGAAATCCGGTCTTTCCTTAAGCGCCTCTGCCTCAAGATATCTGATATTCGTCTTTTCCATGCATACGACTCTCGGATCGTTTCTGAGCTTCCAGTCCAGCTGACCGTATCCGACGTCTACCGAGTAAACTTTAACGGCGCCGTTTTGCAGCATACAGTCGGTGAACCCTCCTGTAGAACTTCCCACGTCCATGCATACGCATCCGTCAAGTTCTATATCAAAAACTTTCATCGCTTTTTCAAGCTTTAATCCGCCCCTTGATACATACGGCATGGGCTTTCCTTTAATCGTAATCTTCGCCGTATCCGGAAATGTCGATCCCGGCTTATCTTCTCTTTGTCCGTCCACCAAAACAAGCCCCGCCATTATCATGGTTTTCGCTTTTTCTCTTGACTGAGCCAATCCGTTCTTAACAACTAAAATATCTAATCTTTCTTTCATTCTCTGCTCATCAGCTCCCGTATCCTGCCGGCAATGGAGTTTTCGTCGAGTCCGTTCATCTCTCTTTGCCTGCTTATTGAAGCGTGCGTCAC